>NZ_CP114806.1:0-5775 GCF_027919895.1 Citrobacter sp. 21OH12SH02A-Citro | reverse complement strand
TTACGACTGCTTCCTGCTCAAGCGCAGAATGCACGCGCTCAGAAATATCGGCAGCAATTTTAATGACTCTGATAACACGGCCGCGCCTGTCAGAAACGGGGATATAACTGGCTTCAAGCCATACGGAACGATTTCCCTTTGCCAGCCGCAGGTACTGGCCACTAAAGCTTTCTCCCCTGGCAAGGCGCTGCCAGAACTGGCTGTATTCCGGTGAACTTACCAGCGAGGGCGGGCAGAATATACGATGGTGGTGACCGATTATTTCATCAGCCCTGTACCCCATAGTGGAGAGAAAAAGCGGGCTGGCTTTATTTATCACCCCCTCCGGACTGAACTCAATGACAGGCTTATTCTGACAAATTGCGTCATACGAAATGGCTGATCGCTGGAGGTTCAGGGAGAACATATATTTAAGTGAAAACATATGAATCAGATTGCCCGGATAATGTAAGTACTGCCATGGTTATCGGCTACTCCTTATGTAGCTTTATATATTACTGCGACAGGGCGGGAAAAAGCCCGCTCTTCAGCCATGCCGGCATGATGTCCGGCTCCGGATTTCACGCGTAAAAAACCCGCCATCTTTAGCGGGCTGAACAATAAGGAAGTGTTCATATTTACGGCAAATTCGCCGGCTCCAGCAGGAGGCCAGCACTCCTTAAGCATGGAAAAAAAATACGGCCCTGCAAGCCGGAATAAGCTGTATACGGAAAAGAATAGCTCCCATTCGGGAGCCAGAAAAAACACAGTGGTTTAGGTCGTTGTACATCCCTGGTGAAGGATAATTTAAGTATCGCCCGAATTTCTGCGGGCATAAGCCTGGCCGGCATAATTTTTTCCGTAACCGCCGGGTATCACGCTTTTAACATAACACCGCTGTTGCGCCCCTCTCACCACGACAATCTCAAACTCAGCACTCTGACCTGCAGCGCCCGACTCAGAGAGAAAAGCTGTGTAAGATCACTGAACGTTTTCCCCTTCCCGCCGAAAATATCCCGGGGCTGAAGGGGGAAACACAGATGACACGTGACAAGAACGACCGGGAATCGCCGGAAGAGCCTGCAGACAGAGGCACCCGCGACGATAAAAGCTCACAAAACGACAAAGGCGGGGACTGGATAGGCGAGCTGGAGCGGGAACTGCAGGAGATCACGAAGAAGTGGCCAGGCTTACGGAGCCTGAGCTGAATCATGACCGTAAAAACCCGCCATATTTAGTAGCGGGCTGAACGACGTAGCGCGTTCAAAATACACAGCAACGTGCCGAAACCAGCATGGAACGGCACACTTAAAGTGTGTAATAAAAAGGCGCTTCCGCAAGTCCACCGCAGACCGCACAGGGCAAAAGAAAGGCTCCCCGCAGCGGGAGCCTTCAGCACATACAGCAGCAGTATCGGTTTATGCACCTCTGGTGAGGCACACTACCGTTATCGACCTTCTCTGCAGGCACATAAGCGCAGCTGCCATCTTTTTTCTTCGTACCTGCCGGGCGTCACGCTTTTACCATAACATCTCGGTCACGCACCGCCATCCGGGCCAGTATTCGCTCTTGTCTTTGCTGCAGTGAAGCGGGTTCATAACGCACACCGGCGCGCTGAAAAAATCGCCTCCTCAGACTGTGGTACGATGGGTTGCGTGTTTCCTTGACGCGAATTTCACTGGCAGCTTTGCCATCCCGACTCATTCCGCACGGTTTCGGGATTTTTTTTCAGCCGGCCAGCTGTACGGAGCCAGACGTAAAAAACCCGCCATCTTTCGTAGCGGGCTGAACAACAAATCATGTCCATAATCTACTGCATCGTGCCGAAACCAGCAGGGATCAGCACCCTTTTAGCCTGGAAAGAAAATCACCGTTGCGCAAGTACTCATATTTAACATAAGAGTTCTTCCACGCACCGCTCCGGACGGGTTCGGCGCGTATGCGGCGTCAGCCCGGTAAAAACGTCAGTAAACTTCCCGCTAAACCACTCATTCTGCGCCAGATAAATTTCACCCGGCTGCATAGTAATGCAGCCGGGTGAATGGCACCGGCTTTCGGCGGGGATCTGCGCCGAAAGCCCCGTTTTATCCGATTTGTTACAGCGATGGACCGTCATAAGTCCGCTGGCGCTGCGATCGTTCCAGCTCCAGCGCTTTCTGGTGCTGCGCCGCGCGCTCCTGCTCCCGGTGCGCCTCTATGCCGTTCAGCCTTGCGACAACCGGCGCAGCTGATCGCTCAAACTCTGCACCTGCCTGCTCAAGCCCGTGACGCGCTCGCTCAGCGCCGCGTTCTCCCGTTGCATAAGACCAGACATCGTCCGCCATTCCGCGAAGGCGTTCTCCCACTCGTCCAGCCTTTTCGAGTAGTCCTGCTGTAGCTGCTCTAATGCGCTCAGCAACTGTTTTTCCAGCTCCGTCATGTGCTATTTCCCCGCCAGTATCATCCAGCTCGAATCCTCTCCGAACCGTCCCGCTTCCGGGTTCACCCTCACGCAGCGGCGTCTCTGCTCGCCGCAGGTCGAGAGCTGCACGCCGCTGTTCCGCTCGGACAGCATGGCCTGCGTGCTCTTCTGCTCCCGGATGGTCGTGTAATTGTCGAGTATCTGCTGACTCTGCCACCACAGAATGCTCGCGCTCGATGCGATCAGCAGGACGGAAACCAGGACGATGGTCAGCCACGTCTGGCTGACCATACGCACCATGCCTTTCGTGCGCTGGCTCATGGCTGAGGACAGCTTCCGGTCGTGGTCGAGGATGGCGGCGCTGATTCTCTTCTCGCTTTCGTTCAGTTCCGCTCTGACAGACTGCTCGTGCTCGCTGAATGCGGCTTTCAGCATCTCGCCGGTACTCTGTTGCTGCGCTTTCGATTTCTGCTCTAAGTCCTTCGCCAGCGTTAAAAGACTGCTCATAGATGGCTCCCTTTAGTCGGATGTTTCGCCCCCCGTCCGGGTCGGCAATGCTGATACTGCTTTTCGTGGTGCGTACCACCTCAAAACCCGCGTTTTCCAGTGCCTCAGTAACGTCCTGACGGGTTTTCAGCTCCCCGGACGAGGCTAAGGCCAGCAAACCCCGCGTAATCGCCTGGGCGGCTTCCTGCTTCGCTTCCGGCAGCGCGGACGGCGTGACCAGCGCCCGCCGGTTTCCCGGCGCGTTCGGGTCGTGCAGCCCCAGCCTGCCGTTCACGATGGTCTGCCAGGCATCAATGCGCGGACGATCGGCGCGGTCGTAATACGGCTGGAGACGCCTGCCGGTCAGCAGCTCCGTGTTCGGGATCAGGAAGTTCAGCTCCAGCCGCCCCTTGTCCTGGTGCTCAACCCACAGCACGCTGTACTGGTCTTTATCGAGTCCGGGCATCAGAACCCGCTCGAAGCTCGCCATCAGCTTTTCACGCTGACCAGGCGGTAAGTCCTGTTCGGCAAAGGACAGGACGCCGGAGGTGTACTTTTTGGCGTAGGGCGAGGCGTCGATAAGCTCCCGGACTTCCTCCGGCTTCCCCTGCAGAACGCAGGCACCTTCGCGCTGGCGGTCTTTACCCAGCAGATAATCCACCGGTCCGGCGCCACCGCCGCGCCCCCGGGGATGAAATTTAACGATCATCGTCTGCCCCCTTTTCCAGCACGGCATGTCGCAGCCGCTCAAGTCCCGCATCAATGGCCATCAGCGCGGCGACGACCTGCACGCGGTCGTGCCCGCTGCCGCCACCGCCGTTAACCTGCCGGGCTATCTGGTTAAGGTTGTTCCCCATGCCGGCAAGCTGACGAAGCAGCGCCGGCGAGATCGAGGGAAGTTTGCCGGCGCGCGCGGGCTTCTCGTCCAGACACGTCTGACGCATCCAGGCCGCGAGCTGCTTACCGTCGCAGCGCTCTAGCAGACGCCGGTGCTCATCTTCCGTTACCCACATCGTGAGCATTTTGCTGCGTTTGTCTGCCAATCCAGCCTCCTGATAACGCCGGGACGGGCGGGAAATCTTTTCCCGGTCGGCGCGGTGTTGGACAAGCCGCAGGCGCGTCAGTGGTTTTAGCGGGTTTCGGGGCGCAGCCCTGAACCAGTCACGTAGCGCTAGCGGAGTGTATACTGGCTTAATATGTTGGCACGGATGCGGAAATCAGTGAAGTGCTTCATGTGGCAGGAGAAAAAAGGCGGCAACGGCGCGTCAGCAGAATATGCGATACAGGATATATTCCGCTTCCTCGCTCACTGACTCGCTGCGCTCGGTCGTTCGGCTGCGGCGAGCGGTACCGGCTTACGGACGTGACGGAAATTCCCTGGAAGATGCTTAGCAGAGAGGCGATAAGGCCGCGGCGAAGCCGTTTTTCCATAGGCTCCGCCCCCCTGACAAGCATCACGAAATCTGACGCTCAAATCAGTGGTGGCGAAACCCGACAGGACTTAAAGATACCAGGTGTTTCCCCCTGGTGGCTCCCTCGTGCGCTCTCCTGTTCCTGCCTTTCGGTTTACCGGTGTCATTCCGCTGTTATGGCCGCGTTTGTCTCATTCCACGCCTGACACTCAGTTCCGGGTAGGCAGTTCGCTCCAAGCTGGACTGTATGCACGAACCCCCCGTTCAGTCCGACTGCTGCGCCTTATCCGGTAACTATCGTCTTGAGTCCAACCCGGAAAGACACGAAAAATCGCTACTGGCAGCAGCCATTAGTAACTGGAGGTATACGAGAGACAAATTGAGAGGTCTTGAAGTATGGGCCTGAGAGAGGCTACACTGAAAGAACAGTTTTGGTTTCTGCGGTCTCGTATACCCAGTTACCTGGTTAAGCAGTTCCCCAACTGACTTAACCTTCGATCAAACCACCTCCCCAGGTGGTTTTTTCGTTTTCAGAGCAAGAGATTACGACGCAACGGAAAGGATCTCAAGAAGATCATCTGTGATGTTCGACAGATATGGGGATATGCACCATGGCCTATCCGGCTTTAACTGAAATGGCGACATCCTTAACCGCAGTCTCAACCCCTGCAGCATTCATCTGAATGCTGGTCATAACTTCACCCGCTTCGCGCATGAGTGTAACCCCTTCCCGGGTGTTCATCAGGCTGTTTTCAATGCCACAGAGAACATCCTTGGCCAGTTGACTATTGCTGGCCACGACTTGCTCAATTTCTTCAGTCGCGCTACTGACGCTCGCCGCAAGATTACGCACTTCTGCGGCAACAACCGCAAAACTTCTTCCGGATGCGCCAGCCCTTGCTGCTTCAATCGCGGCATTCAGTGCAATAAGTCTTGTCTGCATGGCAAACTTCCGGATGGTTTCCACCATATCGTCAATGCTTTCAGACTGATTGTTGAGCCGTGAGACATCGGTGGAGACAGCCTCCATCCCCTGCGCAATTCTGTCAATCATAAGGATGCTATTTTCAATAACACTGGCACCGTTCTGCGCACTTCCTCGGGTCTGCACGGCCATATCCCATGCATGCACAGCAGCCTCCTGCTCTCTCTGGTTTCGCAGGACATCAGCCGTGACATCTGTAGCGAATTTCACAATTTTATAAAGCTGCCCATCCCTGTTAAAGACAGGGTTATAAGTTGCACGGAACCACAGAGGGTCTCCCTGACGGTTAAGGCGTGGAAACAGACCAGAAAAAAACTCACCTTGATTCAGTCTCTCCCAGAAATGTCGGTATTCATCACTTTTGTAAAGCGTCTCGGCACAGAACAGACGATGATGCTTACCTATGATTTCATCCCGCTTATAGCCAGTGGCATTGAGGAAATGTTCATTTGCTTCAAGCACGATCCCTTCAGGATTGAAGGTGATGATGGCCATAGAACGGTTTATGGCAT
>NZ_CP114805.1:0-75674 GCF_027919895.1 Citrobacter sp. 21OH12SH02A-Citro | reverse complement strand
AAATTTCGAGATGATCTTGCCGACAATGGCGCTGTCAGCGGACGGGCAGGCGCTCAGTTTTTTCTGCCGCGCTGCGGCGGTGTGATCGGGTAAAAACGACCCCTTTTTTTTCTTTTTGATGCTCATGAAATTTTTGTACATCGGGTCACACTCGGCGGGACTGCTGCCGTCGAGCTTTCCGGCCAGGCACAGCACCATCGCGCACGGGTCATTCGGGTCGGCATTCTGGCCATCGGCGGCGAACGCCGGAGAAGTAAGGGCGCACAGCAGCGCCGCCGTGATTACGGTGTGTTTCATGATGATTTCCTCTGAAGGGAAGCAGGGCGCTAACGCCCGTTGGTTGTTCAACGTCGGTGACGGTCTGAAGGACTCAGACCGTCGCCGCCGTTATCGGTAGAAGACGATTTCTGAGGTGTCGCAGGTCAGGCAGCCGGAGCGGGGGCGAAACTCCACCACACCCTTGTAGCCGCCCTCGCGGAGCCAGGTTTTGGCCGCAAAGAAGCGCTGGCCGTCCGGGGCATTTACTACCGCGCGCGAGGCGTGCGCAACCGCGTACCACTGTGCGGCCGGGTAAATCCCGCCGGGTTCAAAACGCGCAAGCACCTGCGACCAGTGCCCTTCCGTCACCGGCGAGGCCACGATAAGACGGTTGGGTTCCCATACCGGCCGGGTGGTCGTTACCGGCTGCGCCGGTTGTGACCAGTCAACGGCCGCAGGCTCCGGTGGCGAAGAACAGCCCGCCAGGAGGACGACGATCGCCGTCAGGCCGGTCAGTTTAGGCAGCATCATTGAAACTCTCCTTCATAGCCTGCATGTGCAGGGGTTTAAAATAGACGTCGCTCATGCGGCGCACGTTGCCGTGAACGTCCACGCTCACAATGACGTCGACGCAGTGCAGTACCTTGCGCAGCAGCACGTCAACCGGCATGCCCCGGCACGCCGGATGCTCGTAGCAGCGGTCAATCAGCCCGGAGATACACTCGCGCGGGCTGCCCGCGTGCAGGGAGGACATAAACCCCTCGTGCCCGGACTCAATCAGCTTGAGTGCGTCCCACGCCTCGCGGCCACGCACCTCGGCGAGCAGGGGGCGGTCGGGGTTCATACGGTAAATCGCGCGCACCAGGCGATCAGAGGTGACTATTGCGCCCTCTCCGGCGTCCGCCGGGTAGAACAGATGAACGTAGTTTTTCTGGCTGTAAAACTTCAGCTCCGGGTTGTCCTCGATGGTGATAAGGCGCAGCGTCTCGGGAATGTAGTGCAGCAGCATCTTCATGTAGGTGGTTTTCCCAGAGCCTGTTTCCCCCACCACAAAGAGCGTTTTGCCGTACTCCACGCACTTTTCCATAAAAAGCGGGATATTCCCGGACAGGTATATGCGGCTCAGCTCCCCGTCTTTTGATTCCACCTTTTCTGTACCCTGCACCCGGTCATAAAACCCGGCATCGATATACGACTGATGGGTGCGCTGGAAGTAGTCCGGCTTACGCAGGGTGATTGAGATGGTGTTACGCTCACAGGCCGGGGGCACCACTATCTGGCAGCGTTCTCCTGTAGGGAGCGTGGCCGAGAGGATAGGCGACGTTTCATCAATGGTGTCGTTGTTCCAGACGGCCAGCGCCCTGGCAAAGGACGAGCACTGGCGCAGCGTGACCGGCGAGGCGTGCATTTCCCACGCCCCGTTGATTTTTGTGTGCAGCTCTCCGGGGCGGTTGATGGCAATTTCCGTCAGCCCCTCCCGGCCCAGGTAGTCCCCGAACAACAGATCGCGCAGGTGTGACAGCGCGACGTTGCCCTCTGACGGGGTATCAGTCAGTTTATCGTCCATCGCTTACCTCATGCGCAGTCTGTAGACGTCTGAAAAATCAATGTCCGCCCCCGTGACCAGGCCAATCACGTCACCCTGGTTGAGGTACATCGTCGGCGGGATGTTGATGCTGTTTTCCAGGAGCGTTTTTGCCATTTCCGCCGTGGCCGCGCGGGTGTTCTCCGTGTAGTCCGTGTTGCGATCCTTGCCCGGCGACGAGCCGGAGGCCGCAGCGGCAAAGTCCTGTACCGTGCCGAGCAGGAGGGTATTACCTATCCGCTCCAGCCAGTGATTGTCTATCCAGCCCGCGACGCCGTTCTCGCCAAGCGCCCCCACGGCCTGGCTGTCAACCATCGGAATAACCAGGCGGCCGGGTTCCGGCGTGCGCAGCTCGGTGATGGCGAGGAACAGACGCCCCTGCCCGTTTTTCAGCGTGCCGGTGCGGTACAGGCCGCGCGCCTCAGTGCCTGCCGGGATAAGGCGCACGGCGTTGCTGGCGCTGTAAATGTCCTCGCTGATAAGGCAGTTAAAGCGCCCGCCCACGTCCGATACAAAGCGCTGCATCATCGCGCAGGGGATATGCCGGTCGGCCGGAATGTACAAATCCGGATCGAGGCCGAGCCGCTTCACGCCGGTAATGCGCGCCAGCCCGTTATCCTGCGACTGCCCGGCGGGTGTTGCAGAGCCTGGCGTGGACGCGCTGCCCGCAGGTGATACGTTACTGCTGGACGTGCTTTTCGGGGCGCTGCTTGCAGTGGTTGGGGCGCTGTCTGCCAGGGCGCTGACCTTGTCAAACGTCAGGGGGGGCGGTGATGCCTGCGGCGGCGCGGCGGTATCAGTCGGAGTAGTCTTCTCCTGGCCGGTTGTGTCTGCCAGCTGTCCCAGCGGGTTCAGATCCCGTCCGAGGTTATTGCGCTCGCGGGCGGGGGAGGTGGCGTGCGATTCCGGTTCATAGCTCGCGCTTTTCCCGCTGCCGTCACCCTTCAGTTTCGCCATCAGGTAATCCCCGCCGGTGGCGATAATGACCAGTAACACCAGGCTGATGGCGGCCAGCACGAGCGTGCGGCGGCTGCGGCGCTTCGCGTGCTGCACCACCTGTGGCTGTCCGGGTGGCACCGCGCCTGCGGCGGGTTTATCGCCGTCAATCTCTGCCCGCGCCCGCTCGCGGGCTTCCGCCTCCAGTTCGGCGGCGGTTTTAATGTCTTCCTGTTCGTTCATCATTTGCTCTCCAGTTTCACATCCGGTGAGACGGTGCTGCCGTTCGCCACGGTGACTTTCCCGTAACTGCCGTTTTCAATCCCCACGACCTGGCTGCCGTAGCGCAGCACAAAGCGTGGAGAAAGAGAGCGCAGTACCATCACCCGGTAGTTACCCTCGGTGCTGAAGGTCGGGGTGATCACCTGCTCGCTGCCGCCGACGATGACGGTCGGCGACGGGATCAGCTTCTGCGGTGAAAAGCCGAGATAGGTAAACCGGCCGTCGTCATACGCAAAATCCGGGGTGATCGACTCCGAACCTGCCGCCACCCTGCGGGTGTAGTTCCAGTTGCGCGGCGCAGTGGATTTCTTCAGGGCAAACTGAATGCGTTCTTTCTCCTGCGCGGCCTGAAGCTCCTGCTGACGGGCGAGGCGGGCTGCGTCGTTCTGCCTGCGGGTATCGTCGGGGTAGCTGAAGCGCACCACAAAGGCCAGATTTCCCGCCTCGCGATCGTTATCGATCACGTTCAGCATCAGGCTGTAGTCGCGCTTTGTGGTGGTCACAAACAGGTTGGTCTGCCAGTCCTGCTGCGTGGGGGTGAAAATCTTCTGGACGGTTTTGCCGTCCGCATCCGTTACCGGCTGCTTCACCGGCGCGGGGCTAATCCCCACGCGGTTACGGTCGGGTGTGATCGTCCAGCCCTGCGGAAAACCAGCGGTGGCGGTGATCACCTCCTCGTCGGCGTCAAAAACCAGCGTCGTGATGTAACCCGCCCGCGTGTTAATCACTGTCGTGTTCTGGCTGTTGTAGGGGATGTTCTGCATGCGGCTGTCATAGGCGCTGCCGCGCGGTGTCGCCGCACCCCATGCTGACGCTGCGGTCAGCAGGAGGGCACACATCAGTACCTTATTCATCGCTTTTCTCCTTAAACCGCTGGTAACTGGTGACGATGAAGCCGAACGGGTTCACCTCGCGCTCGGAGGCCGTCATTTTCTTCTGCGGGAAATAGCGGTAGGTCATGCGCACCGTCCAGTAATCATACGTTTCGGTGTTGTCCTTGACCTTTCGAATGGTGCGCTTGATGCGCAGCATCTCCACCATGCTGGAGCCGGTGCCCTCTGACGGTACGTTGGAGAGGACTTCCACCGTGACCACATAGGCCGCCTGCTGAAACACAGCGTCCGGCGCGTCCGGGCTGTTAAACCAGTCGAGGTATTCCTTGTTGACCTCGTCGCTGTTGAACATCTGCGTCTCTCTGTAGTCCTGCTGAAGGGCGAAATAGTTGTACCCCTCGCGGCGCTTCACGTAGGACGCAGTCTGCGAGAGATTGAGCACCTCGGAGGTGTCCAGCTTGTCCTCGCCGACGGTGGTGACGCGCTCGATGCGCCCGGTCTGACGGTCGAGCGTGTACAGCTCCACGGTGGTGGTTTTGAGCGGTAGCAGCAGGATAAGGGCGGCAAGGGCGAAGACGAGCAGCAGACCGGCGAGCGCCGCCACGATCCAGCCCGCCTTTTTCATGCGCATATCCCGCTCAAGAATGGCGTTCTCAAACGAGCGCGAGTCGCTCAGGGCTTTGGCGGTAAGTTCAGACATGGGGGGTTAACTCCTGAATAATGGCCGGGGAATTGACCGGCTCCGGGTTGCCCGACACGGGCGGAAGTTGGGTGTTTCGCTGTGCGCAGCCTGCAAGCAGGCACAGCATCAGCAGCGTGATGCCGTATTTCATGGTGTTTTTCCTGTGGTAAAGACGTGACGAAGCCGCAGGACGCCGTTGCGGCGTCCCGCAGTTCAGTCAGACTGGGTTATCTCTGGTAGCGTTCCTGCATCCGCTGAACGGCGGCGCGGCTGCGGCTGCGCGCATCGCCGGTGGCGCGGGAGGCCGTGGAGGCAGACGAGGCCGTTGCGCTGCCGGTGCTGTTAAGGTTCTGTGAGGCTTTATCCCCCACCGCACCGGCTGCGGAGGAGGCGGATTGACGGGCTGAACCTACTCCCGACGCGGCAAGTGCCTGCGCGGCACCCTGTGCGGATGCACCGGCAAGCGCCTCGGCCAGCTTATAGGTCAGGACCATCACGGCGGCGGCACCCGCCGTGCCGAGGAAGACCTGAACGGCCAGAGTCAGGTAGTTGGCATCGGATGCTTTTGTGGCGCCCGCCAGGATGTAGTCCAGGTAATCCATTACCACCGTCAGGGCGATGCCGCTGAACAGGGATGTAAGGATGCAGCCCAGAATAATTCTGAGCCAGTTGCTGAACATATCCCGGAACCACGACCACATCAGGCAGTAGATAAAGATCGGGGCGGTCGCCAGCATCAGCAGCATCACCAGTTCGGCTATCAGGTTAATGATGGCCGTGATGCCTACCAGTAACATGACGCCTGCCCAGACCAGAAACTGCGCCAGAGTGCCTTTTAGAGCGACATAGGTTGAATCATCATAAGAGTAAAGCTTCTCCCCAAGTGCTTGAGCCTTTTCCCAGACGGTATCCAGCCGCGCCCAGATCGACGCGTCGCCGCTGAATCCGTCCCGCAGGCCGGTGATGGCATCCGAAACCAGATCGAGATAGCCTCCGGCGTTGGTGACGAAAATCATGATGATGAGCATCCGGCTCACGTCCCACACGATCTCCTCGAAGGGGCGGACTAGCTTGCCTGCCATCGTCTGGTAGGCGCGCCACGTGATGTACAGCGAGAGCACCGCAACGGAGAACAGGTGTGCCATCCACCCCCCCGTATCGGCGGCCACGCTGGTGAGCACGCTGTCAAACCCCTCCATGATGTGGCTGTTTAATCCGACGAATATTCCACTCATGGTGCGTTCTCCTGTCGCTAATTCAGGTCAGCAATAGGCTCTTGCACGCGAGCTTTATCAAGGTCTTTCAGGATTTGCTTATATCCTTCGGCAACATCAGGTTTAGCTTTTTCACGGTGAAGGGCGGAGCGTGCATTCTGGCAATCGGTGGGCACAAAATTATGATTAAAAATGCACTCCCTGTATTTCGCCAGCATGTCGTCATGGTGTGCCATATACCAGTCTACGGAGGTTTTATCCTCGCAGCCAGTAAGCGCGGCCACTGAGGCCAGAACAATAAAGGTCAGTGTCTTCAGTTTCATGGGGTCACCTGTTAGTTAAGGTCTGCGATTGGAGCTGTGCGCATTTGCTCGGCCTGCGCCTTTCGGCGTTGTTCGACAAGCAGCTGGTTGCGCATCTCACTTTGTTTGACCGACATTTCCCATTGAGTGGTCAGGGCGTTCAGCTGGATACTCCGCGCGGACACTACGTTCGCCAGATCCTGCGATTCTTTACTGTCCTTCGCATTCTCGATGCGACTGGCGAGATTACTAATATCGCTCAGCGTGTCGGAAATTTTTTCCTGGATGTCAGAAGTGTCCTCGACGGACACCGCCTGATTGAGGAGCATCTGTTTGCAGCTATCCCGGTACGCCTCGCTGGCGTTCTCCGGGCAGTTGTCGAACAGTTTGTATTTGTCATACAGCCTGTTTAGTTCCCCAGCATAAGACCCGCCTGAGCCGGTTAACAGATCGTTTAAGGAAATCCCCCTGTTTTTCAGATTTTTAATGTCAGCCGTCAGGTTTTTTGCCTGATTCAGGAATGCCTGGACGTCCCGAATACCGGTGGCCGTTGCCAGCTGTTGTTTATAAGCGTTCATCTGCGACTGATAATGTTGAACCGTCTGCTGCCACTGCTGGAGCTTCTCCGCCCACTGCTGGATGTTGCTGGCGTTGGCTACTTCATCAAAAACGGGAATACCGGCCTGAGCCGGGACGTGAAAGAGACACAAGGCGACGGTCAGCGCCGTCAGGGTGGTTTTCAGTTTCATGGTGTTATCCTTTTGTGATTAAACGGCACGTCTCAGCATTTCGTCTTTCCAGTCTTCCGGCTTCATACCCTCCTGCCAGATCTCGTCAAAAATTTTCAGGTTGTCCGCACTGGCGCTGAGCAGCTTCGTGTAGCGACCTAGCCCGGAGAGGTCGAGGGTGATTTGTGCGATATACGGGCGCACGTCACCACGCCACAGCGGAGATTTCATGATCACCATCTGGCGGGCGTAGGGGTCGAGGGTGGTCACGATGTCGTAAACCGCTTTCGGCACCCGCAGCATGTCCACGTAGTCGTACTCCTTCGCCTGCTGGTTCGCCATGAAGATGCGGGTACTACACTGCTCGATAATGGCCGCCGAGATCTCGTGCTTGCACATCTCCTCCGGCGACTGCGTGGCCGGGAAGAAAATGCCGTTGAGCTTTCGAATGACCTTCAGCATGTCGAGGGCGAATTTTGAAAACTCCGGGTCCTGAAGCCATTTCCAGAATTCATCCATGAAAATGACCAGGCGGCGGCCATCGAGGAGGCTGGTCACGCGGTAGAGCAGGTAGAAGGTGAGCGGGCTGCGCACGTCTTTGTCGTCCAGGAACTCCGTGCCGTCGATGCCGAAATTATCAATATTGTCGATATCAAAGGTGTCCACGTCATTATCAAACACCCAGCCAAACTCCCCGCCCTGCGCCCACTGCTGGAGACGGATGCGCAGCCCGTTCATCCGTGCGTCCTTCGTCGGGGCTTCATGCAGCACTTCCAGCATGCGGGTGATGCCGTTGCGACGAAGCTCAGGCGGGTAGTCCAGCATGATGGTGTCCACTGCCTCGCTGAGGCGTTCTTCATCGCGCGGGTCGAGCGGTTTGCCGTCCCTTGTGCAAATCATTCGCATCAGCTTCTTGAGGAAGTTGCGGTTACGTTTCGTTGGAGCGAGCGCAAACGGGTTAAGGCCGGTCTTCTCGCCTGAACGGAAACGGAAGTACGAGCCGCCCTGGAGGCGTATCGACATTTCCGCCGAACGGTCTTTATCAAAGACCACCGAGGTGAAGCGCTTTTTCGTCGCCCCCGGCGCAAACGACTCAGGACGCCGGTATTTCTGCATCAGATGCTGGAACATCATCAGCAGGGTCGATTTCCCCGTCCCGGTACTGCCGAGCAGCATGGTGTTACCCGGCGGCTTCTCGCTGAACTCGTCAACATCGGCCTGGCTGTTGTGCAGATTCACGTACTGACATCCCCCGGACGGGGTCGGAACAACGGCAATCGCCTCCCCCCAGGCATTCCCGTCCCGCTTGTGCGGGTGAAAGTTGTGAAACGACACCATTTCGGCGTAGTTGAGGCTGCTCACCGGCACCAGACGCGGGCGCAGGTGATACACACCCGGCAACTGCGCGAGATACGCCGCCGACAGCGACTCGCGGGACAGGGTCATGATGAAACCGAGATCCTTCAGGGTATCCGCCAGGGTGTTGGTGTCCCGGATAACCTGCTCGCTGGTTGGGGCGCTGACAATAAGCGTCTGGTGATATTTCCCGAATGAAATAATGCCGGACTGAAGCATGTCGCGGGCGACCTTCAGGTCTTCCTGCTGGGAGATCGCATCATCCTCGGCAGACTTCAGGCGTTTCTCGATGGTGCGGATGCAGCCCCGCGCTTCATCCTTACCCATGCAGGTATAGGACTGCGTGAACACGTACCGGCAGCGGGCATAAAGAAGCGAGTCATACAGCCCGGTGATGGTTTCAGTGCTGTAATCCTTGATTTCCAGCCCGCGAAAGTAGCTCTGGCCGTCGGTGTGGCTGACCTGGCCAATGTCGGTGGAAGGGAAAATATCCGTGCCGCCCAGCACGTCATAAAACGGCGTGCGGGTGACGCGGACTTTCTGCCACCTGCCGGTGATCAGAAAGTTGTAAAACGCCAGCTGGGAGGAGAACACGTGCCCGTTCTCCTCATAAGTGCCAAGCGGCCGCGCCGCGTAGCGTGACAGCGCCGTGCCAATCGCTTGCCGGTGCTCCTGCATCACCTGCAGGGCATTGTCGAGCAGGGTTTTACGTTCGCCCAGGGACTTCTGTTTCATGGTCGCCCGCTCAATGCCGGTGTGCGGATTGAAGCAGACGGTGAAGAAGAGGCGACGCTGGTAGAAAGGTTTGCCCTCGCGGGAGGCGTAAAACAGACGCGCGATTTCATCTGAAAACGGAATCCCGGATTCACATTCAAGCGTGTCGGTAAATTCGTCGCTCACCAGATGGGTATAGAAGGTAACGGGTAGCCCCTCAAAGGAGCGGATAACGTTGTTGAGCTGCATGTCCAGGGTGGCGAGGTAATGTTCATCCTCGCATTCAAAAATGGTACCGCCGATCTCCCAGGTGCTGACAAAGTCACCTTTTTTGTTCTTCACCACCTGCTCGTGCAGGTGGGAAGACCAGGGGAGATAGCGGGACAGCGGGATACTCTCGTTGAGCCGCATATGTTTTATAAACTCCGTAACGTCTATGGCGTCGTACTGGTTTGCGACAAGCGCCTTTGTCCCGAAATGCCGGGTCGCCGCGCGGTTGCCACGCGTTTTAAACGCCAGCAACTTCAGGTCAAAGAAATGAATGTCCTCTTTTGCCAGCCGTCTCAGCTCGATAAAGGCAGGTATGAGAAGCAGGAGAAGCCAGTAAAAACGTGACCAGACGGCCGCCAGGGTAAGGATGCACAGGGTGAACAGCAGGGGGACAAGCGGGACCCCCCACAGCGCCGCCGGTCGGGTCAGCGCCTTGTTGAGGATGGTCATGCTGCCTCCTTAGGCGGCGAAGTAGGCACCGAACCCGGACGCCCCGGCGAGCAGGACACCCGCCCAGAACACGCGCTGGAGATCGTGCCAGGCCTTGCCGTCAACAAGCATCTTGTAGGCGATAAAGGCCACCGCACAGCTGATAGTGACGACTGACATACCAGTTAGGCCGAGGAAGACCCAGTTAATGGCGTCACTGCCTTTCTGAAATGCCTGGTCAGCGCTGGCCGCCATTGCTGGAACAGCAGACAGGGCGGAAAATGCGGCAATCAGGCGGGTTGCAGCGGTTTTGATAGTACGTAAAGTCATGATCTCTTCCTTAATCAGAAGACACAGCGAGGCCGCCGCGCACGACATGTGGCGGATAAGCAGCGATGCTGGTCGGGGTGGTGTCGGGTGCCGGAATTACGCCGCGTATGACGCTATCCGGGTAAACAGTGTTGTCGGACGGGACGGCAGGCGCTTCCCCGGATGAGGGAGATGCTGTCTGCTGTTCTGCCCGCGTTGAGGGCACAACGTAGCCAATACGCTGTACGTAGTTTGTGTTGCCGAACGCGCTTTCCGGGCGCTGGCCGGTTTCAAAGTTGCCTGAGTAATAGCAGCTCAGGGCGCGCTGTAATGTTCCTCCTCGTTGATAGCAGTCGGTGATGATTTTCGCGGCAACAGTCATGTTGTCACAGGGGTTAAACATGGATTCGGCGCTTACGCCGAACTGCGGGAAGTTGGTGCTGGTTATCTGCATCAGCCCTACTGAATAACGGTGCTTTTTCTGCTTTATGGCCTCCACAATTTTTAGCGCCTCGTCTTTCGACGAAGGCAGATGAGAAATCACGCGGCTCCTGCCGCCCTTTACCGGGACAATCTCAGCGATGGCATATGGATTTAAGCCGGATTCGGTGCGGGTGATGTCGTGGATGGTATCGGGGTGAACGGCGGGAGCACACTGCATTGCGAGCTGAAACAACGCGGCAGTGGTTAACATAGTCAGTCCTTTCTGTAGAGCAGTACCTTACCGGTGGCACAGTCCGGGTTGATAAATAACTGAATGTCGCCCTGGCTGTTAGCTTGGGCAACACCGATTTTTGTAAGCGTCATTGCCAGCCGATCACCCTTCACCGAATACACGTTGTGCGTGTACTCGGTCATGGGGGTGAATACGGCTTCAAGCAGTGAGGCCGGAGCAGGCGTGATGTCAGGCATTACATTTCCTATTTTCCAGCAGTGAGGTGATTGCATCGATACGTCGCAGCCTGTCGGCAATAAGTACGGATACATCGGATTTTTTGAGTCCCTGCGCTTTCACAGTCAGGGTAGTGATTTCTGCCCGCAGGGCTGCCCGTTCAATTAGCAATTCTCGGACGTTATCCGGCAGCTCCCTGAGCGACCAGGTGCCATTAATGGCACGCGTGATACGGTCACGGGAGGAGCGTAGCGGCGGCTTGCCGAGAGTTGAATAAGGATTCTGACGCAGCGCCTTACGGCGGACGGTTTGCATGCTCATGGCTGTTTCTCCTGGGTATGAGTAAGCCACCCGCGTGCGGTGCACAGTGGGAGACAGGGAAGGATTAAACGGGAGGCTTAACGATACAGAGGAGTGAGAGTGTTACCCATTACAGGCGCGGCACGTCATCTCTTTACGCAGTCACAGAAAACACCTCCTTATCCTGACCGGGGAACGCCGCTGCTAGGTTATTAAAGAGCTAATGATTTGATTAATACAATAGCGCTTATAAGTTGGGTATTCAATAAAATTATAACTTATAGTATCGATTTAAGAATGATTCCAATTTTTAGGACTTTTTCAGCAGTGTAAAATGTTGGAGATGTTTGAAAAAATTGAAAAAAAATACTGGCAGGATAAAATCAAGAAAATCTCCAAATTCAGAGTAATAAAAATGCAAGATCTCGATGATGCAAAAGTGATAGAGGTACTGGCGAAGGTATTGACCAAAAAAGGTATTTCCAAGGTAAAGCACAATAGTTACATAAGTAAGGTGCTACAGATCACTACATCAGCGGGCTATAAGAAGTTGAATGGTGCGACCAAGTGGGAGGTTCAGCAACTCATAAAAGTAGTCCAATCCGTTGGCATGGATATGATTGAGTTTTTCCGTATTTATTATGAGGATAATAAAGAAATTCAAGATGCGATCTGGAACGATGGCCGCAGTGAACACTCTTGTAAGGTATGCCTCTATCCTGAAGGTTCGGAAGTAAACACAGAATACTCAGCACTGAAAGTAGCTGACCAATGGAACATTTTTCCGACAAATGATTTAAAAGATGAACTGCTTTATGAATCAAAACGAAGCATAGAAAGTATTGTCATAAATCCAAAGGTAATTAGCAGCACTAAGTATCGAATTGCACTACTTGATGACGATGCTAATATCACCGAAAGCTTAAAAGAAATCCTTTCGAACGATTATTATCAAGTAGATACTTATGATAACTTGAAAAAACTTACTCAAGCTGTCGCAACAAATCCGTATGACGCATATGTTTTGGACTGGATCATCGGTGATGAAACAAGCTTTAAGTTGGTTAAAGCTATAAGGTCGTCAAAAAATAAAAATGCAATGATAATCGTTCTTACAGGTCAACTATCTGGTATAAAAGATGATGAAATTGTAAAGTCAATTCATGATTATGACATTGTGGGACCATACGAAAAGCCGATTAAATCAGGCATCATCAAATCTAACATTGAAAAATATTTCGCCAGATAGATTATGAGAAATTTACTTGAATATTCCGGTAGCTTGATAAGTAACGATAGTTTGATCGTAGCACCTTACGATTATCAGAAGCTAAGCTATGAAAATATTTTACCATTAAACAATGGTCTTATAAAAAACTGGAATATACAAAAATTCTCAAGTGATTACTCTGAAATAGAACACCTAAATGTGATCAATGGCATGGGAGTGACATTAGGTGATTCTATCGTCGGGATTTCTGTGCTGTCAGCAATCAAAAAAAAGAATCCCAAGATTAAAATTAAGCTTATTCGACCGGAGACTGCACCGTCATATGTTGAGGAACTGTATGAATTAGCATCCTCGGTTATAGATGAGCTTCATTACATGCCTTTTCATATTCAGAAATTGCCTTGTACTGCATTGAATATTGATGTGGGAAATCAGCTATATTCTCCAGATTTCCATATTATGGAAATGCATGATTATTTTATCCAAGGTCTTGGCGTGAAACTTGATGATGTTAACCATAATGAGCTATCTAATAAATGGTTAGGCAATATTGATCTCGGAGCGCCAGTTTTTGAAAACTACACACTTTTTGCACCTATTGCTAGCACAAAAATAAGAAGTATACCGTCGAAGTTCTATTATGACATAGTTGATATGCTTTCTAGGCGCGAAGGAAAAACGGTACTAGGTTTCGTGGATGTGAATCATAAAAATTATATTAACATATCAAAGTATTCACCCCATACGAAAGATTTCATAGCGCTAATTAAGTATGCTAGCAACGTTTATACTTGTGACTCCTCTGCATTGCATATAGCCGCTGGATTTGGTGTACCTACTGAATGCGTGTTTAATACAATACCGCCAGAATTAAGAACAAAGTATTACAGTAATTGTAAGTCGATTTATGTTGGGAATAAAAGATTAGAAAAAATTCAGAGTAGTGAAGATTTCCAACTTGTTAAAATGGTGGAAAATAATTACAGGGAGTATCTTTATGGTTAAAATAATATCATTCTTATCCCTAATGCTTTTGTCAATTAGTGCATATAGCAATATTGGGGATATAGTTATAGATGGTTCAATCGCTAATGCTAACAGTGATAAAGGTTATGTGATTACTGAAAAGCAGTTTGATTCGTTCCCACGGGATACCATCGTAACGACAACACCTTGGACGCCAACCGGTAAAAAAGTAAAATTCAAGGGCGTCGACCTAAGTTATGTTTTAAAACTCGCTGGCGCTAATGGAGCAAAGCTAAAATTCCATGCTCTGAATGATTATGAAATCATTGTAGACATGAATGACGTTGAAAAATATCACATTTTATTGGCTACAGAAATGGATGGAAAAAGGCTTCAAATAAGGGATTTTGGACCTTATTTTTTGGTATATCCTTTAGATGAACATTATATTGAGCTTAACACGCCACACTATCTTGCACGGTTCATTTGGCAGATAGACAAAATTACGGTGCTCAAATGAAAAAAAATTTCTTTATCATTTTGGTTGCTCTGCTTTTGTTGATAGCATTCACTGTGTCTAGTGTTGTTAAGTACACCAGTCTTTTATCGGAGAAAAATTTATACACCGTCGCTGGCACCCAAGAAAACTACGGTTTCTCAGTGGCAAAATTCATTATACAGTTGAATGAGCTTTACACGCTAATCAATAGCGATAATACTATTGACGATGTTAGGCTTAAATTTGATATCCTTTATTCTCGTTTGAATGTTATTTATGTAAAGAGTGAGGCGACTGCACCTCTATATAAACAGCAAGGCTATGAAGAAACAATTGATTCGATAAACAAAAAGCTTGAAGACATAGACGGGCTGCTTTCGCATAATCACCCTGATTATAAAAAAATAAGTACAATCATAGCTGATATAAAACCGCTAACTAAAACCGTTACAAATCTTGCTGATATGGCTGAAATAGCACAAAGGAATGACGCTCTTAAAGATTTCAGGAGCAAACGTCAGCAGTTATGGACTCTGCTTTTTATTACAGGTGGGTTGATTTCCTTACTTCTTTTTGTCCTATTTATTTACATAAGTAAAATTAACCGATTGTTACTATCAGAACGGGCTGCTTTTGCCAGTAAAAATGCATTTTTAGGTATGGTAGGCCATGAACTCAGAACATCTTTACAGGCAATAGTGTCTATCATTGATGTCGTAACCAATAATCTGAGTGGAGGGATTAAATCTGGTCAGATAGAACGACTTGAAACTGCTGTTTCGAAAATGGAGCGCCAGTTAAATGATTTGGCTGAATTTGCAAAAATTGACAACGGATCTGTAGAGATAAAAAACACCTATAATAGCTTGCAAGCAATTGTTACTAACGCTGTGCAGGATTGCATTGCTATTTATGAAAAAAAGGATGTCACAGTTAAAATAAAAAACAATAATGATGCAGTGATTTTTACAGATGCTCTACGCCTTAATCAAGTAATTGAAAACTTAACCAGTAACGCTATTAAGTACACTGAGCGCGGGGAAGTTAATGTAGATTACTTTATAGAAAAAGGTAAAGTATTAAATATTGTCATTTCTGATACCGGAAAGGGAATCCCTAATGACAAACTAAAGTTCATATTTAAACCATTTACACGAGTTGTAGATTCGAAATCCACTGTACCTGGATTTGGGATGGGACTTGCTATTGTTGCAGGGATAATCAGACTATTAAAAGGTACTATTCATATATCTAGTGAAGTAAATGTAGGTACAACTGTTACAGTGAGAATACCTATCAAGTTGGGAGATAGCAGCCTTGCAACAGCTGAGGTATCTGCTTCAGCTCCCGGAGATGTCTTCGGCGTTCTTAGCTTGCTTGTTATTGATGATAATGAAATGGCCTGTTCGTCTCTTTCCAGTCTGCTTACTAATGCTGGATACATTGTCGAGGCTACAACCTCGCCTGAACGAGCCCTGGAAAAGCTTCTGCGTAAACCTTATGACGTTGTCCTGAGTGATTTACAAATGCCAGGCATGGCAGGTGATGAGCTGTATGCAACTGTTAGTAGCAGTCAGAATCCTAATCGATCCACGCCTTTCATATTCATCAGCGCATACAGTGATGCACACTCTATCGGACAGGCTCCTTTGTTAACTAAACCTGTCAGGTTAAAAGATATAAACCTTAAAATACATGAGGTTATGTCAAATCAAGGACGAGTCAAAAGTGAGTAGGCATTGTCGTAATATTTGCGATTATAGCTTTGGTGTTCTCGATCGTTGCGAATTTTGAAAATTTGAGTAGAATGCGAAGTTAAGCCGGTTAACCGGTGAGGGAAAGAGCTTGATATGCTTCTGGTATCGCTCTAAAAACAAAGCCCCGATAATCACTCTTCTGTTTGGCGACGCGAGTGTGATTAACGGGGCTAGGCATAAAACCTATGTAGGATTATACCCTATCATGCGCACATTTCAACCCTACAGACTCGCCATAAGGGCGGGGTCTGGTGACTGAACAAAAACGTTCAAGTAAAGCCCGGCCATCACCGGCTGGCGTACCAAATCAAAATCCTTGTTATAACGTTGCTTCGCGTAAGCGTCGGCGGTTTTTATCGCGCTGGATTCGTGTACTTACCACTCCTGCAGGTCGTCTCAAAATTCACCGCGAGTTACGCAGGCGTATCCGTAATTGCCGGTTTTGGGTAAATGATCCGAATAAGTACGGCCTTGAATCTCTCTGTGAACTGATGCTGGCCATACTCGATGATCTGGATTTTCGTACCTGGCAAACCAGGCACAATCTGGCAATCCTCGCAGAACGGGCAGGGTTAATGACCAGCGGCAAGTTTATATCTCGTGCTAGCCGTGGATGTGACCGTCTCTACTGGTTAGATTTGATCATCACCGATAAAGCAAAATTTAACCCTTATGATGCGAAATGTGCCTGTAAGCAAATTGAAGTTACAGAGAGCTTTTTTGCTGCGCTGGGGATGCCGCTAAAGTTGGTTTATCGGGAGCGTGCGCGCCTGTTAAATGAAGACCCTAACGAAGTTATTCATGCATGGGATTCCCGTCTCATGGCATTACGTCTGCAAAACATGCAGCGAATGGCGGCCGCAGGACTTGCACGAATGAAAGCCCGACGTGAAGCTGCGCGGCAGCGTAAAAAAGATTACTACGCCCTCCCCTGCTGAAAGACACTACGAAGCTAACCGCCTCCCCTGGCGGGAACGCGTTACGTCGATAGCGTAAAGCCGCACAAAAAACCATCAATCATCGTTTCAGTCTTCCCGTAAATCCCCTGAACCTTCCTCCCATTTTGCTGTTTCTGAGCTGGGCATGTGAATAATGCCTGTATTGGCTGTTGGTAAGTAATGCTGAAGTGCAAACGGAAGAGTGCAATTACTCTTTTGCCTAGCTTTTAAGTATTTACATACTTAAAAGCAGGCAAATAAAACATAAACATTACTGTTATCCCCTTTAATAAGTGGATAACCAAACATCACGGCGCAAGCGCCTAGAGGTAGCTCCCCACGCTACGCGCGGGGCATATTGAGATCAGAATCGCGAGATGGTCGACAGCTTGTCTGTTGACCATAGAGGGATTAGACAAATCCAGGCACTGGATGCGTCAGCCATATCGCTATAAGTACAGATGTACACGCTCGTAGTTCGCTACGCTCACAACGCGGAGATAAACCCCGGCTTCAGCTACGCTTTGCCGTGGCCACTCCGACCGCGCAAAGAAGCCCTCAAATGGCGGTTAGCGGGTTTAGCTAATCAGAGTGAAGGGCTGGATAGTTGATCCCTATCGATCCAGTAGCCGCTTCGCGGGGCTTCGGCGGCCAACCGACACAGCTATATTTGGCCACAATCAGCCGCCTTTCATGCGCAAGCGCATTACTGTAGCCGCAAAACGCATCAGAAGCGCTCTGACTGGTTTTGATGGTGAGGTAAGGGGATTGTGTGGTTTAGGCTGAAAAAGTCTCTTGTAGCGCGTCTGGTGCCGTCTATTTTTTTCAGTTAACGGGGTCTTACGCTCAGTGGAACGAAAACTCACGTTAAGCAACGTTTTCTACCTCTGACGCCTCTTTTAATCGGGTCCGCTTGGAAAAAGGAAATTATCCTACTATAAGGGCTTCCCCGAACAGTCAAAGCCGGTTTTTAATTTCTGTCTGTTCATCAAGGGGTCGTCTCAGAAAACGGAATCTATGGTCACTCCCGTTTTTGCAACACCGATTTTGACGATAAATTGGCTTGCTTGAATCTATCCGGCGTCTGAATGGGATTTTATTCCCGCGCCTCGATGAGTTCCGCGCCTGATGAACCTCCAGAAAATATACGAATTGGCTTGCTTGAATCTATCCGGCGTCTGAATGGGATTTTATTCCCGCGCCTCGATGAGTTCCGCGCCTGATGAACCTCCAGAAAATATACGGCTTCAATGAGCCTTTCCGTTTTACAGGTTCCTCAACAGGCCGGTGGGCCGTTAGTATCATCAATATCAGTATTCGCAAAACCAGATCAGTGATTCTTTAAACCGGTGTATTTCTGCCGTTATGCTACATAAGTTTGCTGTCGTGCCGTTAGGGCCCAGGCTATTCTGGCCAGCTTGTTTGCCAGAGCACAAGTGACGACAAAGTTGCTTTTCCTACACAGTAGATCCCTGACCCAATCGGCCAATTTGCCAGACTGGTGTTCCAGTTTTTGTATGAATACCCTGGCACATTGAACCAACAAAGTTCGGATCTTTTTGTTACCTCGCTTACTAATTCCCAGCAATGTCGTCCGACCTCCCGTGCTGTACTGTCGAGGCACTAGCCCTGTTGCCGCCGCAAAGTCACGACTGCTGGCGTACTGCTTCCCGTCGCCAATCTCAGTTGAAATAGTACTCGCTGTCAGTGTTCCGACGCAGGGAATGCTCAGCAAGCGCTGTCCAATCTCATCTTCGTCCAACTTTCGTTTCAACTGGGATTCCAAATCTTTAATCTGCTCAACAAGATAGTGATAATGCTGTTGTAATTTCAGCAATAACTGGCTGAGGTATAGAGGCAAACTATTGTCCTCAAGAAGGGTACTCAGTCGGCTAATAACGGCAGCTCCTCGTGGAACGCTGATGCCAAATTCCAGCAGAAAAGCATGCATCTGATTGGTTGTTTTTACCTTATCCTGAACCAGGGATTCACGGACACGATGCAGCGCACGCATTGCCTGCTGAGATTCAGTTCTGGGCTGTACAAAACGCATAGACGGACGCGATGCAGCTTCACAAATAGCTTCGGCGTCGACAAAGTCGTTTTTGTTACTTTTAACGAATGGACGGACAAATTGTGGTGATATCAGCTTAGGAAAATGCCCCAACTCTTCCAACTTGCGTGCCATAAAGTGAGAGCCACCACAGGCTTCCATTGCGATGGTTGTAGCGGGGCATGTCGCCAAAAATTCGATTAACTTTGGCCGTGTAAATTTTTTACGGTAAACAGCCTTGCCGCGACGATCCTGGCAATGAATATGGAAAGAGTTTTTACCCAGATCGATACCAATGAGCGCAATGTTTTCCATGATAGTTCTCCGAATGAAAGCCTGTCCTCAGCATAGTACCGGGAAGGAGGGAGTGACCATCTCATTAAACATCCTACGCCAAGCCTTTTTTAACCAAAGATGAGTCAACGGACCGCTTTGAGTTATGAAATCAATGGGGAGATGTAACGCAATCTCTTAAAGAAGGAGGTTGTTGCCATAAAATGGATTATGTGCAGTAACTATGTAACAGCAAAGTTGTAATGTCCGCTCTGGGGCTGCGGATTGCTATGATGTGATCCTAGAATGCTGCCGGTACTTCACCGGACTCATTGCACCTAATGATAGTTTGCTGCGCTTCTCGTTATACCAGCGTATGTACCTGTCCAGTTTCTGCCGTAGAACATTTCATTTTTGACCCGCCCGAAGAAGCCTTCACAGGCCGCGTTATCCGATGAACAACCTTTGCGCGACATGGACCTTATAATAATTCCGGATGTGTTGATACGATCCAGCCAGCCCGGCCATCGATAATGGCCACCCCGGTCGCTGTGTATTACCGGAGTTTCCCCCCTGAGCTTATCGAGCGCATCATCGAGCATGGTATTCACCAGCGTCGCGTCCGGGCGCGTTTCTATCGCCCAGCTCACTACCTGGCCATCAAAGCAGTCGATAACCGGCGACAGATAGACTTTTCCGGCCGGAAGATGGGACTCGGTGATATCGGTCAGCCACTTTTCATTTGGTCTGCAGACGCTAAAATCGTGGTCGAGCAGATTTTCAGGTGCTGGGCTGATTTCTCCACAGTACGAGCTGCATCGCCGTCGCCTGGTACGTTGAACAATCAACTGCTCTTCTGTCATTAGCCTGCGAACGACCTTCTCAGAAACAACCCTGTTTTTAACAAGAAGCATGGCGTGAAGCCGCCTGTAGCCGTAACAGAGGTAGTTCTCCTCAAAGATCTCCGCCATGATCATGTTTATTTCTGCATACTTATCACACAGGCGCTGGCTGGCTTTGTGTTAAAAATAACAGCTGCGTGCAAGTTGCAGAACGCCAAGCAACTCAGCAAATGGATACTTTTTCTTAAGGGCATCAACTATCCGGGTTTTCTCCCTGTTCTTCAGGGTCAGAAAGCTGATGCCCAGGTCTTTTTTTATCAGTTCATTCGCTTTTGTCAGTATGTCTCGTTCGAGCTGTAACTGACGAACCTGCTGCCTGAGGCGCTGGATTTCACCGAGCAGCACATCCTGATTTTTTCCCTGAGAAGCCGAATTACCTTTACTCATGGATCGATAAGCTTCGTCACTGATAAGGTCTTTCTTCAATTTGTACAGGACCGGAACGCTGACGCCTATGTTTTGTGCAACTTTACGGGCGGTTCCACATCGGCGGCAGAGCTCACGGACCGCCTGGGACCTCTCTTCCGGACTGAAACATTTGTTTGTGCCTGAGCGAATGACCAGAGGGCGCACATTTGGGTAAAACTCCTGAATCCAGCATTTGAGCACCTCATTACTGGGATAACCGATGGCGCGACGAGTAAACGACATGCAGCCACCGTGTGTGAGGTAGTGCTCAACAGCAGCAATTTTCTGTGCTCGTGAATAACGTTCTCTTCGCTTTAGATCTCTGGGTAAATCACCGGTCTTTTCATAAATCCGAACCCAGCGTCCCAGCTGTTTTGTAGACGGATATCCCAGCTCTCTAACAACCACGGAGGCTTTTTTACCGTACCGGTAATAGAGTTCGACCGCCCGGATACGATCCTCATAAGAATGCATAAATTGACTCCTGCAGGTCCAGGAATTCGTCCGCACCCCTCTGGGCTAAGTTAAGACGTCCGACGTTATAGTATCTGTGAGCCCACTGCCAAGCACTGATCCTACCCACGTAATGTGGACACGGCCCTAAGCGAGGTCCACGTAATTACCAATAAAAAACCAGGAGAGCCTGGCTTTTTTGTCTGTGGTGCTTACGCTTGTCGGTGACGCAGCCTGACGAGGTCGAAATAGACGATAACCACCGCAGCACCTGCTAGCAACAGCTCTCTCAGCGTCAGGCCAATGACATTCACATCCATCGCCGAAGGCAACAAGTTGAGGGTGATAAACGACGCAGCGATTGCCGCAACACCTCCCGTGACGCCCAAAACGGGAAACACAGTTCCGCTTAACAGCGCAACCGCAATGGCCGCCTGTATTACCGCCAGGAAATAGCTGGTGCCGTCCTGACCAAACCATACCGGCAGGAAGGAAAGCCAGCTGTCTTCCGTGAGCCTGTCAACCAACTGCATTTCCGGGGCAAACCACTTCAGATTACCGGAAACCAAGAACAGCACAATAACGGCTATCCGCACAATGTCCCGCTCGTGCAGAGGAAGAAGGGCTGAATAGGCTTTCAGTTTCATCGCGTTTCTCCTTGTAGAGTGAACAGGCCGCTACGTGCAGGCTGTCCACTCGCCGTGGGCATAATGATAGCGATTGTGAACCGGACTATTTGAACGAAGCGGAAGCAATAAACTGTTCAAACTGTTCACACCAGATCTGGACAGTGGTGTATTCGTCAACATTGACACCATTTGGCAGGCTCTTTTTAAAGTTGCCGAAGTTTTTCAGATCGCCGATATAAAGCGATTCATCTTTGATTTTCATAAACGACTCACGGTCGTCGGCGTAGGTCTTTGTCAGGTAGATTTTGTAATCCGGGCCAGGCGCGACGCTGCCCTCAAAGGCAATTTCTTTGTCATTCACGTACAGCTTGCCTTCTGCCCAGTGCACAGCATTGCTGCCTTTCTGGTTTTTCTTAAATTCACCGGAGAAGCGTGCCGATTTCTTCACGGAGTCAATTTCCTCCGAGGTAGAGTTTTTTTCCGCCGTGAGGATCGGCAGAACATAAATCCCGACGCCAAAACCTACACCAAATAGTGCAAGGTGGGAGGCGAGCATGGCAACTTTCAGTCTTTTTTTCATCTTATTTTCCTGGTCTGTCGAATGCCTGAACGTGTGGCCACACAAAGGGTTAAGGCAAAGGTTCATGTTTTTTCTGCATCAGCTAAGTATCTGCACCGTTAAACAGGGTGGCGGTGGCATATCCGCGCTCATCAGTATTCAGATGAGTAATACGGAAATAATCGGCTCCCGAGCTTTGCGCTTTGGCGGCCAGCTTATGGGTTAACCCATCGATAGTGCCGCCTGAAGCGGTAATACTGCCAACTCGTAACAATTCACACTGATGAGTGCGGGTGATTTCGGTGCCGTGCTGGGCAAATGCGGGCGCTGCGCTCAGTGCCAACAGGGAGGCGAGAATGATTTTTTTCATGAGATGCTCCTAAATGGTATTTTTTAGTGTTCGATAAAATATATAGCCTGGCCGAAATCATGATGCAAATAATTTTTTAGTGAATGATAAAAAATATGCTAATATTTTTCTCCAAACGAAAGCCAAAAAAATAGGTAAGATCATGATTAAATATAAGAAAGTGGGGAGACCAAAACTGATGTCAGAAGACAAACTTTCGCAGACGCTGTTTCATGTCTTTGCCGCCAAAGGTTATGCGTCCACCTCGATTGCCGATTTAACCCAGGCGACGGGCATGAAACCGGCCTCTTTGTATCTGGCGTTTGGCAACAAGGAAGGGATGTACGCGGCGGCGCTGGGCTACTATCGTCAGACGTGGCTGAGCGAGCTTCAGCAAACGCTCAACGACCGGGCGCTATGTTTTAAACAGCGCATCACAGCATTTCTGATTTCTGCTTTCACCCTGTTCAGCTGTAGCGACAAGCCACTGGGTTGCATGATGACCTTTTCCGCGCTGGCTTTTCAGGCCGGAGAAAGTGAATTAGCAAACCAGCTAAGCCAGGAGCGAGCGGCGTTTGTGCAATGGCTGGAAGAAGAAGCGCGACAGGCACAGCGTGACGGGCAGTTGTCGGACGACATGACACCCGCGACGTTTGCCAGTTTTATCATCACCCTAGAGCGCGGCCTTGCGCTGGGCGCGCTGGATAAGCCCGACCCGCAGATTGTACGCACAATGCTGGAAGGGGTGATTACCATGCTGTTCAAGGGAAAATAGCCAGGTTCAAACGTGCACCGACGTTACTGGCCGTCAGAGCCTCAGTATCAGCGTCGCTTTTATCAATTGTCACGATTTCCCGTTTGCCGTGGTGGTGAGTGCCTTGGCGAAAAAGCGCAGAGTGGGAGTGGCATCTTGATGCTTGCGACTATCATTATCTTACGATACGATTTTTTTGCTGCAAACAGGAAATACTTGTTTGACTGCTTCAATTTGGCACTGTTGCAAATAGTCGGTGGTGATAAACTTATCATCCCCTTTTGCTGATGGAGCTGCACATGAACCCATTCAAAGGCCGGCATTTTCAGCGTGACATCATTCTGTGGGCCGTACGCTGGTACTGCAAATACGGCATCAGTTACCGTGAGCTGCAGGAGATGCTGGCTGAACGCGGAGTGAATGTCGATCACTCCACGATTTACCGCTGGGTTCAGCGTTATGCGCCTGAAATGGAAAAACGGCTGCGCTGGTACTGGCGTAACCCTTCCGATCTTTGCCCGTGGCACATGGATGAAACCTACGTGAAGGTCAATGGCCGCTGGGCGTATCTGTACCGGGCCGTCGACAGCCGGGGCCGCACTGTCGATTTTTATCTCTCCTCCCGTCGTAACAGCAAAGCTGCATACCGGTTTCTGGGTAAAATCCTCAACAACGTGAAGAAGTGGCAGATCCCGCGATTCATCAACACGGATAAAGCGCCCGCCTATGGTCGCGCGCTTGCTCTGCTCAAACGCGAAGGCCGGTGCCCGTCTGACGTTGAACACCGACAGATTAAGTACCGGAACAACGTGATTGAATGCGATCATGGCAAACTGAAACGGATAATCGGCGCCACGCTGGGATTTAAATCCATGAAGACGGCTTACGCCACCATCAAAGGTATTGAGGTGATGCGTGCACTACGCAAAGGCCAGGCCTCAGCATTTTATTATGGTGATCCCCTGGGCGAAATGCGCCTGGTAAGCAGAGTTTTTGAAATGTAAGGCCTTTGAATAAGACAAAAGGCTGCCTCATCGCTAACTTTGCAACAGTGCCTTCTAATCCGACCGCTCGCGTCAACCAGGCAAACGAGGCGGCACGAGTCCAGCCGGTGCGCGACGGCTTCATTAACTCGATGCAGGTCTACCCGTGGACTCAAGGGGCGCTTTATCAAGTCTATACCGCCGTCGGGCAGATCACCGACATCGCGCTCCAACCCGGGGAGCAGCTTGTCGGCGCAGGCCCGGTGGCCGCCGGCGACACAGTGCACTGGATCATCGGCGACACCGAGAGCGGATCGGGGGCAACGCGCCAGATCCACATCCTAGTAAAGCCCACCCGCGCCGACCTGATGACAAACCTCGTCATCAACACCAACATGCGCACCTATCACATGGAGCTGCGCTCGACAGAGCGCACCTATATGGCGTCGGTCTCATGGCAGTATCCGCAAGACCAGCTCATTGCGCTGCGCCGTCAGAACGCCGAGGCGCAGGCGGCCCAGCCGGTGGCGAGCGGCGTCGATCTCGCGAACGTCAACTTCCGCTATGCGATCGAGGGCGACCGTGCGCCGTGGCGGCCGCTGCGCGCCTTCGACGACGGACGCCAGGTCTTTATCGAGTTTCCGCGCGGCATCGGTCAGGGCGAGATGCCGCCACTCTTCGTCGTCGGCCCCGAGGGCAACACCTCTGAGCTCGTGAACTATCGCGTTCGCGGCCACCACATGATCGTTGATCGTCTGTTCGCGGCTGCCGAACTTCGCTTCGGCTCCGGCCGCGAGCAGAAGCGCGTCAGGATCGTCCGCACAGACGGGAGGCCGACCTCGTGAGCGAGAACCCGCCCCGGATTGAGGAAGTGCCGGACGACGATGCGCAGCCCCTGACCGGCGAGCCGGTCGGGCCTGCGCCGATGCGGCTGCGGGCCGAACCGCCCCGCGTCACCCGGTTGTCGCGGAAGGTTCTCGCCGGCCTCGGTCTTGTCGCCAGCGTCGGGCTCGGAGGTGCGCTGATCTACGCGCTTCAGACCCGCGACGCCGGTCGGCCGAACGACGAACTCTATTCGACCGAGAACCGCTCGACCGCTGACGGACTGGCCGGCCTGCCGCGAGATTACAGTGGCGTGCCACAGCTCGGTCCCCCTCTTCCCGGTGACCTCGGCCGGCCGATCCTTAGTACCCAGGATCGCGGACAGCCGGTGCCCACACCCGGGACGGCCACGCCCAATCCCGGCATCAGCCCGGAAGAGCAGCGCCGCCTTCAGGAAATCGAGACCGCGCGCACCAGCCGTCTCTTCTCCGGATCGGAAAGCCGGGGCACACCCGCTGCTGCGGGAGCTGCCCCAGCGCTCGCGCCGGTGCCGGATTTGGCGAGCATTGGCCTCGCTCCGCCGCCCGCCACGCCCTCGGCGCAGGACCGGCAGAACGCGTTTCTGAACGCCGCGGCCGATCGCAGGACGGTTGCGCCCGATCGCGTCGCTGCGCCAGTATCGCCGAACGTCCTTCAGGCGGGAGCAGTGATATCCGCGGCGCTGATCACCGGCATCCGATCCGATCTACCCGGCCAGATCACCGCGCAGGTCACCGAAAACATCTACGACAGCCCAACCGGCCGTATCTTGCTTGTGCCGCAAGGCACTCGTGTGGTCGGGCAGTACGACAACAACGTGCAGTTCGGCCAGAGCCGAGTCCTGCTCGTCTGGACTCGGCTCGTCTTCCCGAACGGGCGCTCGATCGTTCTCGAGCGCCAGCCTGGTGCTGACGCTGAAGGGTTCGCCGGGCTGCAGGATGGCGTCGATTACCATTGGTGGGATCTGGCCAAGGCTGCGGGATTGTCGACACTGCTGAGCGTCGGCGCCGAACTCGCGGTCGACAACGACGATCAGCTCGTTCAGGCGATCCGGAACGGTGGGCAGGACACCATCAACGACGCAGGGCAGCAGATTGTGAGGCGTCAGCTCAACGTCGCGCCCACGATCACTATTCGGCCCGGATTTCCCGTGCGCGTTCTCGTGACGCGAGACTTGGTACTGGAGCCATATGGAGGGTGATGATGTCGAAGCTTAAGCTAGGCCCCATCGCGGACGACAAGCCGCTTAAGGTACAGGTCGAGCTACCTGCAGCTCTCCACCAGGACCTTGTTGACTACGCCCACCTATTGGGCCGAGAGCAAGGTCAGTCCGCTGTTGACCCAGCTCGGTTAATCGTCCCGATGTTACAACGGTTCATCGCGACAGACCGTGGCTTCGCCAAAGCCAGGCGAACGTTGACGCCGGGGAGCGCCGATTAATCCGTGGTCCCCGCTCTAGAGGGGGTGTCGAAACACTTCAGCAGCAGCGGCAGAGTCGGGTTGTCGTTGTCACTGGAAGAAATTATAGCGGCCGTCGGCGCCCGCGCCGATGGGAGCGGGATCAACGCGATATCCGGCCGGTAGATCACGCTGGTGATGGTCAAGCCGAAGCCCTGTTCGACCATCGTCAGCAGGGTTTCTCGGCTGACTTGTTGGATCGAGAGTTGAACCGCTCCGTCTCCGGCGCCCACCATGCGCCGGAGTATGCCAGCGAGCTCACGCCCAGCGCCATCCGAGCGAACGAGGAAGACTTCGTCACAAACGTCCTCCCACGACAGCTGTGGCCGTGCTGCCAACTCGTGAAGCGGGGACAATGCCACGAACAGATCTGGTTCGCAGAGACGTCGAACTTGGAACTGAGGGCTCTTGCTCGCACTCAGGCTGATTGCTGCGTCCAGTAATCCGCGCTTCACCCCCAAAGTGTTTTCTTCTGAAGTGCCTTCCTCAAGCTTTACCTCGATCGTCGGATGTCTATTTCTGAATGCCGAGAGAATGTTGATGATCGGGCACGCCGGGAACGCTTCAAGCATTCCAAACCTCACGAGCCCGGTCTTGAGTTTCCGCGCGGAGCGGATCTCCGTTGCGGCGTTACGAAGGTAGCGCGCTCCCACCACCGCTTGTTGAAGGAAGCGCTCACCTTCTGGAGTCAGCCCTGCCCCCGCTCGCGTACGCTTGAAGAGAGAAAAGCCAAGTTGGCGCTCAAACAGCTGCACAAGTCGGCTGACGGTGGATTGCGATATCGATAGGCGCTCCGCCGCTCGGCGGAAGCTGCCGGCCTCGGCGACCTGAACGGCGTACTTCAGGTATCGGAGATCAAGAGTCAGGTCGGGCATGAGACCCGTCCGATCATACCGGCGGTCTCATCGGCGAACCGCCTGCGCCCGGTGAGCGGCACCCATGCACGTCCACTTTCATCGAGCCCACCCCCGCTAGCGCCTGGGGAACGAGCACGTCCGTTGATCTCAGATGTGGAATCCGAGCTGAGCCCCTCAATGAGCATGACCATGTCCGAATCTGTCATAGATGCATGCGGCGGTCATACATTTTCACACGCTTGAAGTCTATGCGCGAAGCATATATTCTTGCGGTATGGAGCCTGAGGTCGCCAAGTACCATTTAGGTGCACTCGCGTTGGCCGTTGCAGACAGCATCGCCAGTGTCTCGGCCTCGTTTTCACCAAGCGGCCCGGGGACCGCCGTGATGGTGTTACTCAGCATGGAGCCCGGACTGCCGATCAGCGTTTTGGCTACCTCGATCGGGCTTTCTCATGCCGGGACGGTGCGATTGATCGATAGGCTCGAGCGCGAACAGTTGGTGGAACGACGAAGACAAATCACCGACAGGCGGGCGCGCTTCATTCACCTCACCAATTCGGGGAAGAAGATAACGGACGCCTTGCTCAAGGCACGGGAGCAGGTGATCTCCGAATGTATTTCGCCCCTGTCGCCCAATGACCTCGACATTCTAGGCATGCTGTCGGAGCGGCTCCTTGTGGCAAACGGCTTCGACAAAGATGGCTCGGTCAGCCTTTGCCATCTGTGCGGCTACAGCAGGATCGCGCCTTCCCGTGGTAAAGCTAAGCCGGGGCGCTCGCCACGCTGGAACGTCGCATCAGAAGGCTGACGATATGATCAGGCAGGCTTGAAATAATGGGATCGTTTGCGCTCGAACTTCTTCTATGCGTACTTGCCTTCGGGTTCGGATATGCGGCGAACCAAGGCGGAACCTGTTTAGTGGTGGCCGCTCATGAGTTACACAGAAGACAGCCGCCGAAAATGTTCGTCGGATTTCTCGCAGCGTCGGCAGCGGCAGGCCTGGTTGCGGTCCCGATAGTCTGGACGGGAACACTGGGCGCAACACTCGCACCCTCGACCAGCATCAATTTCCTCCTGCTCATTGGCGCCATCGCCTTCGGCCTCGGCGCACTCATTAATGACACATGCCTGCTCGGATCGCTGGCGCGGCTTGGGGATGGGGAGATGCGACTTCTAGCTCTACCCTTGGGATTAACGATTGGTATCTTGGCTGCCGACCATGGCAGGTTCGGCTACGATTCAACATGGCCAAGCTTAATCTCCAAACCGAGCGCAACAGGCCTCGTTACTCTCCTAGCCTTCCTAGTTGTGCTCGTGCTGGCACTCGTTTTCGTTTCCACGAAGAGCGTTCTGCGAACAAAGCCGGGTTGGTCGTTCGGCGCTTCGATGATTGGACTCGGTATCACTGGCGGACTTCTATATGCACTCTCGCCGGCCTGGACCTTCGCAGACGTGATTCAACGCGCCCTTCCTCTCAGAATGTCCCCGGCCGGCGAGGTCGCGCTCACTGCGGTGATCTCTTCGATCGCAGGCGCCCTAACCGCCTCCTTTCGCCAAGGCAATCTGCGTCTCCAACTGCCGACAGCCAATGGCATTCTGCGATCTGTCGTCGGCGGCACATTGATGGGTATCGGCATCGCGCTCATACCCGGCGGGAATGATGGGTTGATCCTCGCAGCGGTTCCGACTCTTTCACCTGGTGGGATAGTCGCCTACCTTCTGATGACGACGACAATCGTCTTCGGATTTGCAGCGCGTGGTAAGTTATTCCGGCGCTGCCTTTCACGGCCATGATAAGGGCAACAGAGGACTTGCCCTCCTGACATGAGCATTTATCCCGACCGGGAATATCGGCTGACTAGCTCGTATGCCTTTGCAGGCCCTTGGACCATGATGACCACTTCAAAGGCCGCCGGCCCCAGAATCCTGTAGGTTGCATGGTAGGTGTCGTCTCCGCAGGCATAGACGCCACTCGCTTCCAACCCGGTATCCGTCCGCGAGAAACTCAAGCTGAGGAACTGCGTCCCGATATGAGGTCCGTCTGCGAACTCGACGACAACACTGTCCTCGCTCAAGCGATAGCGATACTGCCGGCACGCGGAGAATACTCTGCCATCTGCCAGTGAGAGAATGCCGCTCTCTCGATAAGCGAGCGCGCCTTCGCCGATCGCTGCTACGATTTCGGTGGGCATGGTTATCTCGTCCAGGGCCGCGTCCATCCGTACAGGCTGGACGTTTGCCAACGGGCTATAGGCCCACCCGGAGCGCCAGCCCCATCAAGTCAAAATCCCGCAAAGGTCGCGCGTTTGCTGGGTAAAGGCATCGCCGATGAGGATGGCTTCGTGAGGCAGCGAAGCGCGAGCCAGCCGCTCGACATATCTCGCTTATTAGTATATGGTATATGCGTCGCGCATATACTGCAACGCCTGCCCGAAGCACGTAGACGACGTTCGTGACGTTCCCACGGGACCACTGTTGAGGAATTTTAGATGAGCATTTTCGACCGTTATGAATTTCTTGTCCCCGAGCACGGTCGGAGGGATCTTGGCCTGCTTAGATGGGCTCTCGTGATCGTATTTCTGTGGTTCGGCGCGATGAAGTTCACAGCGTACGAGGCCTATGGTATCGCCCCGTTTATCGAACACAGCCCGATCATGAATTGGCTCGGCATGTTCGGGACGCAGGGGCAAAGCTATTTCATCGGCGTTATCGAGTTATCGACCGGTCTCGTTCTGATCCTTGGTGCATTTCGTCCACTCTTCTCTGCGCTAGGCGCACTAATGTCAGCAGCGACCTATCTGATCACGCTGACCTTTTTCATCACCACTCCAGGTGTCGCGGAGCAGACTGCCGGCGGCTTTCCTGCGATTTCGGCTGCACCAGGGCAGTTTCTACTGAAGGACGCAGTTCTGCTAGCGGCGTCCCTCGTGCTGCTGCGTGCTTCGGTCCGCCACAGAGGGGCGCTTGTGCTCTCGTGACTGTGGTCCTCTCGTGACGGCGGGCGTGCAAATCCTGCAGAACCTCCGCGGGGCATGGATGCTCCGTCGCGATATCGAGCCCGGAGGCGCTCAGCTGCATGGCGACGCGGTCTTCGCCCGTTTCGCCGCAATCCCCGACGTCGTGGAGCACGGACTGTTCCTCAATGGGATTGATAAAATCGTGATCGCGCGCGGTGACACGATGGAAGTGCGACGCCGGGGGCAAGCTAGGTCTCGCTGATCTGCACCTGCGCGGCCTGGATGACAGCGCTGACGCGGAGTGATTCTCGGGCGCGACCTACGGCGATTCCGAGCGAAAAGGCTTGCCCTATAGCCGCCAGGTATCAACGGTTCCGCGGCCTTAACGAGCCGGACCCGTTTTTTTCGGCGCGCTCGATCAGTCGAAATCCTCCGAAACCCTTCTAAAACAGGACATTTTCCACAAGCCGCGCGGAGGAAGAGGACCACGGTATGGCTTGCTGTCTATGCTCCGCGCACATATAGATGTGGCAATGGATGGACCTCGAGATCGAAACATTTTCGGGGCGTTCGCACTCATGATCAGCGACGACATCGTTCGCGCTAGTTCATCGCGGGCGCCGGAAGCTGGACCCGCCGCCTCAGCGCTGGCGTTGCTCGCGCACAAGCCCGGGCTCTCGATCCGTATGCTTGCGATCGGGGTGGGCCTTTCACATGCTGGAACTGTTCGCCTGGTGGATAGATTGGTAAGCGAGGGATTGATCGAGCGTAGGGAGCATTCGACAGACGGGCGCGCGCGATCCCTCTATCTTACTCCAACTGGCAAGGTCGCGAGCGACGAGGTCCTGGCCTCGCGCGATCAAGTGATTGCCGAAGGGCTATCGATCCTTAATCCAGACGAACTGAAAACCTTATCGGACATCGCTGAACGCGTTCTCCGAAATCGCTTGGAAAACCTCGAGCAGTCATACCGCATCTGCCGCTTGTGCTGCTACGAGGGCTGCACGAACTGCCCCGTCGATGCCGAATTGCATGAGCGAGGTGTGGACCGCGAGAAGAACGACGACGCGTAGGAGACTCGCAATTGCGGCAGCTCAACGCTGCTCAGATGGCGGGGCTTCATAATGTCAGCGAGCCTACCATCAGCCGCATTCTTTTGGCTACGCGTCAAGCCGGCCGATCGGGCATGGCGGTCTCATTCTAATATGTCGGTGATCGCCCCACTTTTAGCCGCTCAATTGATCGGAACGCGGTTTCGGAAGCGGCCGTTCAAACCACTCGCTGCATTCCCATTTCTCTATGTCCGATAGGTAGTTTCGGGGAAAAGCAGTCGGGAACAGGTTTCGGGAACGCATGCTCCGGCAGGAGCGCAGCGCGCGTCCCAAACGCGTTTTCCCGGTAGAGCTTCCCAATCGGCAAAGTGCGGGCCACCTCAGACTGCGAACGCGAAAAACCGCCTGGCTGGTCACTCAAGGCAGGGTAACGACGATTTTCGCTGCGGATACACCCGCCTTCAGGGCTTCCAAGGCAGCCTGGAGCATTTCAAGGCCCTGGCCCACGATCTTCGCCGGAGGGGCGGGGACGAACGTGCGCGCCGCGAGAGCCTGCGGCAGGAATTCGCGGTAGATCATTGGACCAACCTCGTCATCCTTGAGGCTCGTCCCGGAGATGTGCGTCGCCTCGACTCCAAATGAACGCTCGTCGGGCGGGGCCAGCGTCGCTGCCACCCGGCGCGAGCCCTCGCATCTCGCAACTACGGCAAAACAGTCTTTCATGTGACCGGTCGCGTGAAGCGTTCCAGCGAGACTGCGCCCGCGCATTGCCTCAATCACGTCTTCCACGATGGCTGGACTCGAGTGGTCAAGAACCTCGCTTGCACCCAGCTCCTTCAACAGGCCGACGTTGCGCGCCGAAGCGGTGGCGACGCACCTGTAGCCCGACGCCACCGCGAGCTGGATGGCGTTGCAGCCAACGCTCGACGATCCACCCCAGACCAGAACGACCTCTGGACGCGCGGTCGGCGAGTGTAACGGTGGCGCGAGAGCCAACTGTGTCCGTCCGTAGAGCCCGCTTGCGGCGGTGCCAAGGCCAAGCGGGAGGACTGCCGCATCAGCGAAGGCAATGTTGTTGGGGATCGGCGCCGCCATGTGGTCCAGCACGATCGTGTGGTGCTGGAACGCACCCTGCGCAGGTTGATTTACGGTTGTCCCGACCGCCTGTCCGATGACTCGATCGCCGACCTTGAACCGCTCGACCGCGCCACCGACCGCCGCGACCTCACCGGAGACGTCGCTGCCGAGAATCGCGGGATAGTCGAGCCATGGCAAAAGCGCGACGTCCTGCAGAATCCAGTCGAGTGGGTTGATCGCGATGGCCGCGTTGCGGATCAATATCTCGTTCGCCGCCAGATGCGGCAGAGCGGTGACACCGATCCTCAGTGGCTGCCCCGGCGCTTTCTGCCAGGCGGCCTGATTAGTCACGGTTTCGGTCATCATCAACTCTTTCTGTCAAGTATTACAGCTGGGCGTTCGTCTGAGCGGTCCAACCGCCAGGTCGGGCGCACGAAGTGGCAGCTATAGCCCCCAGGATAGCGCACCAGGTATTCTTGGTGCTCTGGCTCCGCCTCCCAAAAGGGTTCTTCTGGGTTGATCTCCGACACGACCGGGCCTGGCCAGCTTCCTGATGCCTCGATTTCCGCGATGGTTGTGAGGGCGACTTCCTTCTGCACTTCGGTGGTGTAGAAAATCGCCGATCGATAGCTCGGACCGACATCGCTGCCTTGTTGCTCGTAGGTCGTGGGGTCATGTATCTGGAAGAAGAGTTCCAAGAGCGAGCGATAGGCGAGAACGGAAGGGTCGAAGGTCACTTCCACTGCTTCCGCATGGCCGTAATGTCTCGCGTAGGTCGGATCAGGCATTTCTCCGCCTGTGTAACCGACACGCGTCGAAATGACTCCCCTGGCTCGGCGCAGCAAATCCTCCATGCCCCAGAAGCAGCCGCCTGCGAGAATTGCTCGCTCTGTCGCGGCCGCCCTATTGCCGGTAGGCGATTGGCTCACAGTCCGTTCGCCCTCCTCCGTGTGCGCCACGGTCAAGCCAGCCTCGCGGGATCCGCAGCCTGACTGGCGCTCAAGAGCTCGGTCTGCACGTCCGAACCCCGGATGAGACTCAGATCGACGGGACACCGATCAGCGATCGCGAGGATCCGAGCGCGCTGATCATCACTCAGCGGCCCATCGAGGACAATGGTGCGGGTGAACCGGTCGGGTGGCATCATGTCCGGCACCTTCTCGTGCTGCACGGTCGTGCTCGCCCGTTCGAGCGGAAAGCCCTTGCGGTTCGCATAGAGACGCATCGTCATCACCGTGCAGGCTGCGAGGCCGGCAGATACGAGTTCGTAGGGAGATAGTCCGGTCCCGAGGCCACCGACCGATGCTGGCTCGTCGGCGAACAGAGTGTGCTCGCCGCTGCGGACCTTGAGCTGGAACGTCCCTGCAAGAGTTTCGGTGGAGACGACGCCCTCCGCAACCTCGACCTGCGGAAGATCCGCGCTGAGTGGTGGGAGAAAGCGGCTCGCCCAAACCGCCACCATGGCCGCGGCGTAGTTCGCGTCCGCGACGTCGGTGAGAAGGTGATCCGCGTTGTCGAGCGAGATGAAGCTTTTAGGGTGCCTGGACGCGACGAAGATGCGCGACGCGTGGTCGATGCCGACCACCTGATCCAGCGGAGAGTGCATGACCAGCACCGGCCGTCGCAGGGAGGCAATGGCCTTCTCGACGTCGATCCCCTCAACCGCCTCAAGGAACCCTCGGCGAATGAGGAAGGGCCTACCGGCAATCTCCACCGAGGCCTCGCCCTCGCTCGCGATGGTGTCCAGATCATTCGGTCCGAAGAGGCGCAAGATATGCTGAAGGTCGGCCGGCGCACCAATCGTCGCTACCGCCGCAATATCAGGCATGTCGGCGGCGGCTACGATCGCAGCGGTGCCACCCAGGCTGTGCCCGACGAGGAGGGACGGTGACATGCCCGCCGCCGCCATCGCATTTGCGGCGGCCCGAAGGTCCTCGACGTCCGACGCGAAGTTCACAGGTTCTCCCGTCCCACCGCCGATCCCGGTCCCGGCGAAATCGAACCTCAAGACCCCGATGCCCGCACGCGACAGCGCGCGCGAGATGTGAACAGCGGCGCGACTGTCTTTCCCGCACGTGAAGCAGTGGGCGAAGATCGCCCAGCCCCGCGGCGTCCCTTCCGGCGGTTCGAGGTGCCCGGACAGCGGAGAGCCAGCCCCACTGACAAACGTAAATGATCTTCCTGCCATGTCCATCAAACCTCCAGCACGCGGCTTGGCGGTTGCGCTCTCAGAACCTTCGACGGAGCTGAGCGGAGCGCACCGCCAACCGGTAATCGTCATCTCAGGCTATCATTTATATGTCTGGCGCATATAGACAAGCCCCTATACCATGATTATATGCGCCAAGCATACTTCTGCGACCTGCTTTCCAAAGGCGGTCTCACGGAAGAGGTATCAGTCAGGCGCGTGGGCCAAAGGACTATGGAACTCAATCAAGTCAGCTATTTCATCAACTTGGCCGAGACGCTGAATTTCACAGCGGCCGCTCGCTTGAGCGGTGTGTCACAGCCAAGTCTGACCCGCGCGATCCGCCGCTTGGAAGATGAGCTTGGCGGGCCGCTGATCTATCGCGACGGGAAGAACAGCCGCCTGACTGGCCTTGGCCATGACGTCGAGGCAGAATTCCGGCGCATGGTGGTCGCGATGAAGAGCGTTCGCAATCACTCGGAGCACTGGGCGATGGGGGGGCACCGCGTGCTGGATGTCGCCGTCGCGCCCACCGTCGGACCAAAGGAATTTACGGCATTCTTCGAGAGCGCATTGGCGGAGATGCCATCCATCGAAATCAAGCTGCACTCGCTCCAGTCGAACGAGGACACATCGGAGGTGCTTTCAGGAAAATACCACGCGTGCATCATGCCGCGTGAAACAAGACCGGAACGCAAGCTGGATGTGCATCCTCTATTTCGGGAGCGCTTCGTGCTCGGCTGTTCTGCAAACCATCCCTTGGCTGCCAACGAGATCGTGCGCGGCGAAGACCTGCTCGAGTTTCCTTTCGTCGATCGCCTGAAATGCGAGTTTCGCGATCGGATCCTCGATCACTTCGCGCGACGGGACTTGCTCATGCGACCTCGCTTTCGATCAGATCGCGAGGACTGGGTGCAACGGGTCGTCGCTGACGGCCACGCCATATGCATTCTTCCGGAACGATCGCCGACCGTGCAAGGCCTCGTCACTCGGCCGATCGACGGATTTGTCTTGGAGCGCGAAGTCGTGATCGCGACAGTATCCGGCTCCACGGCAACGGTCGAGATACGGAACATCGCGCAGCTGGCAGCCCGGTATGAGTGGAACTGAATCACGACGTGAAGAGCTTCGGCGCTATGGAAACTATACGCGCAGCGTATTGGATAAATCTGGGGCGCACTGCTATAGTCGGCGCAATGACTGCAAAGATAAATGACAGTGTGTCGAGCTCTCTAGATTAATTATTGGAGACTATCATGAAGTTTGAGAAGTCACAGGCAGCAGTTGACCGCCTGACCCCCGAGCAACGCCGGATTACCCAGGATTCGGGGACCGAAAGGCCCTTCACGGGTGAGCACAACGACAACAAGGAGCCTGGCATCTACGTCGACATAGTGTCGGGAGAGCCGCTGTTCGCTTCAACGGACAAGTTCGATTCGGGTACTGGCTGGCCCAGCTTCACCAAGCCGATCGTTCCGGCAAACGTGAACGAGGTGCGGGACAGTGCACACGGCATGGTCCGGACGGAGGTCAGGTCGGTACACGCCGACAGCCATCTGGGCCACGTTTTCCCGGACGGTCCTTCCGACCGCGGCGGTCTGCGCTACTGCATCAACTCTGCGTCCCTTCGCTTCATCCCGCGCGACGAGATGGAGTCCGAGGGATACGGTGAATATCTCGATCAAGTAGAGGAGGCTTAACATGCATCAGCGCGCTGTTCTCGCAGGAGGATGTTTCTGGGGCATGCAGGATCTGATCCGCAAGCGGCCCGGCATCATCTCGACCCGTGTGGGTTACACGGGCGGCGATATTCCGAACGCCACGTATCGTAATCACGGCACGCATGCCGAGGGGATCGAGATTGTCTTCGACCCGACAGTGACGAGCTACCGGCACATCCTGGAATTCTTCTTCCAGATCCACGATCCGACGACGCTGAACCGCCAGGGCAATGATCGTGGGCTCTCCTACCGGTCGGGCATCTATTATGTCGACGAGGAGCAGAAGCGCGTCGCCGAGGATACGATCGCCGATGTGGATGCCTCGGGGCTGTGGGATGGCAAAGTGGTGACCGAGGTCCAGCCGGTCGGCGAGTTCTGGGAGGCCGAGCCCGATCACCAGGATTATCTGGAGAAGCGGCCGGGCGGCTACACCTGCCACTTCGTCCGTCCCGACTGGGTTCTTCCAAAGCGGCATGAGGCCGGCGATGTGAGCCCTGCGGCCGGGGCTGCAGCGGAATAGGCTTCGCTGCCGTTAGTGCCGCGCCGATCCGGTTCGCAACCTCCGACGACCGCGTCAATCGACGCGGTCGTCGAACCCGGCCTTGAAGCAGATCATTCCATTCAGCCGCCGTCGCAGTGCCAGGATCCAGATATGACAGACCTCTCCTCCTTTCCCATCACGCAGCGCTGGCCAGCATCTTATCCGGATCGCTTGCAACTATACGCGGCCCCCACGCCCAACGGCGTCAAGGTCTCGATGATGCTGGAGGAGACTGGCCTGCCGTATGAGCCCCACTTCGTCGACATCTCGAACAACGAGTCGAAGGATCCAGCGTTCGTGTCGTTGAATCCCAACGGCCGCATACCCGCGATCATCGATCCGGCTGGCCCTGACGGCCAGCCCATTGGCATATGGGAAACCGGTGCGATCCTCATCTATCTGGCCGACAAGACGGGGCAGCTCATCTCAACAACACCCGCCCAGCGGTACGAGACTCTGGCCTGGGTGTTCTTTCAGGTGTCGGGCGTTGGGCCGACCTTCGGACAGCTAGGCTTTTTCCTGCGATTTGCCGGCAAGGACTATGAGGACAAGCGACCTCGGCAGCGCTTTGTTGATGAATCCAGGCGTCTTCTCGGGGTCCTGGATCACCGGCTGGAGGGCCGCGAATGGATTGTCGATGATTACTCGATCGCGGACATTGCGACGTTTGGCTGGGTGAATGCGCTGGTCGAATTCTACGCAGCGGGCGACATCCTCGGCCTAAGCAGCTATTCGAACGTGCAGGCATGGCTCGAACGCGGGCTGGCGCGACCGGCTGTACAGCGTGGCCTGCGAATTCCTGCGAGGCCTGCATGACCATTATCGCCGCATATTATTACAACGAAGGTAAGCGAGTCCGTGAAATCAGGCTCGATGAGCACGTCGAACTAAACGAGAATCGCTCGGGCTTCTGCTGGATCGCGCTTAGCGAGCCCACCGCAGACGAACTCAGCGCGATCCAGACGACGTATAACCTCCATCCTTTGGCGATCGACAACGCCATGCACCCGCTGTGCCCGCCCAAGCTCGAGGTCTACAACGATGAGTTGTACGTCGTCGCCCAGACCGCCGAGCTGGTCGGCGACCGGATCAGCTACGGCAAGATGGCGATCTTCACCGGTCACAATCACCTTATCACCGTGCGGCACGGCAATGCCGGAGCGCTGGGCAAACTTCGGGAGCAACTCGAGGCATCGCCGACGCAGTTCGGCAAAGGTGTCGACTATGTGCTGCACGCGATCTTGCACCGAGTGGTCGACCAGTATCTGCCCATCTTCGAAATGATCGAGGACGACGTCCTGGCGATGGAGCGACGGTCGCTGCACGATTTCCTCGGGCCAGAAGAGGTGGCGCGAATCTTCGAACTAAGGTCCGAACTCACGCGGTTCCAGCGCACGCTCGGGGCTATGGCCGAGCTGGTGCGAAAGCTCGTTCGCGGCCACTTTCCCTGCATCAGCGCCGAAATGACACCATATTTCCACGACGTCGCGGACCATGTCCACCGCGTGCAGTCCATGGTCGACGGCCTCCTGCTTATCCTGTCCACGGTCTTCGAGGCCAGCAGCCTTCTGGAAGCGCAAAGGATCGGTGTGGTCACTCGCCAGCTCGCGGCCTGGGCGGCGATCTTGGCGGTCCCGACGGCGATCGCCGGAATATATGGCATGAACTTCAAGCACATGCCGGAACTGGACACGCCATATGGCTACTTCGTCGTGCTCGGAGTGATAGCGGTGTTCTGCCTTCTCCTATTCATGCGCTTCAAGAAGGCCAAGTGGCTATGAGTAACGCACTTCGCGAGCTTCTCCGTCCGCCGAGTCACAGCGCGCTTTGTGCGCGAGCGTGTCCAATCCAGTTCAAGATGAAGGTGCTTCCATGACCTCCCAGGTGACCGACGTTCTAGAAGCAGTCCAGTCATTCATCGCCAAAGGCTATGACCGCGAATACCGCGTCAAGGACGGCAATCTCGTCGATCTCGAACTAGGGTCAACCCTCGATGCATGCAGCATTCGCGTCGATGCGGCGTTGCGCCTCGAGAGCGGGGACGACGGCGAAGATGCCTCCAACATCTACGCGATCACCGATCCGGCGACAGAGCATAAAGGCCTGTTGATCGACGCCTTCGACGTGTTCCACGAAATCTGCCCCCGCGACTTGTCCGAGCGCCTTGTGGCGCATCGGGAAACAGCACCGGCAGGTGACCAGGACGCGCCGAGCAAGCACGGACTACGGAAAGTCTACAAGAGCGAGTTTCACAGCGATCCCGAGCGTTACGTTCTGCGCGAGGGCTTTCCAGACTTCCCGCCATGCCCTTTCGGCCAATCCTTCAGCATCCTCGGCTTCGATACCGCCGAGCAGGAATATGTCTGGCTCGTCACGAGCATCATTCGAGATCCTCGGCTGATCAGGGTTCCATACCAGGGCGAAGACGTCATCAGCGACGAATAGCGGTGTCGCTTAGCCGGAAAGGCTGGCCTTCCTGGCCCACACATCTGCAGGCTGAACTTTAAGAACATCGAAAATTAGGAGGTGATTATGGACTGGAACAAGGACCACATACGAGAAACTATGCTCTTGCTGGAGACAGCAGCGTTGCACAGCGCTCGCGAAAACTACCTGGACTATGTCTCTACCGCTCGGCTCGATCGGAGCGAACCGATCGAAAACGACGAACTAGCTCAGGCCGAGGTCGCGAGCGACTTCGCTGAAGCGCTCGATGACACGCTCCATGACTACGCCAATAAACTCGAAAAGCTCAGGACGATCGATTTCGGCCCCAAGTTGGCCGTCAACGAAGGCGCTGTCGTCAAGCTGTCCGGCCGCCACTTTGTGATCGCGGTGTCAACGAGCAAGTTTACCTGTCAGGGGCGTGAGCTCATGGGCATTTCCACGATGGCGCCGATCTTCGAAGCGATCGAGGGTGCCCGAGCCGGGGAGACCGTGCAGTTCAACGGCCGGGACCTCACCGTAGAAGACGTGGAATAAAGCCCTCCACCGCAGCCGGCGCGCTAGTGCCGAACGCCCTGCATCTCTTTCTGCATGCATACGGTCACTTGCAGCCGCGTTGACCTGGCTCATCAAAGGCAAACTCATGACAACACCTTCATTCTTCATCACCCCCGGATACGGGACGCGCCTGCATGACGCGCTTCATTATTCTCAGGCAATGCGCATTGGTGACCGCGTGGAGATCTCCGGACAGGGCGGATGGAACGACGATCTCGTCATTCCGGAGTCGATTGAGGAAGAGATCGAGCAGGCGTTCAAGAACGTGGAACGGACGCTCGCGACCGCCGGAGCACGCTGGCCGCATGTGGTCCACGTCAATTCCTATCACGTCGGTGGATTCCCTCCCGTGATCAACGAAACAATGGCCAAGCTGTATCGCCACTACATGCCCGACCGCGCTCCAATCTGGACGCAGTTGGGAATCGAAGCGCTGGGGCTTCCAACCATGCGTATCGAAATTCGCGTAACAGCTATCATCGCCTGACCCCGCGGTTCGTGCAGGCGCCGTGCCGCGCTAATCCCGCACGCCCTGCGCCCGCTTCTCCATGCATATCATCGTATCGAGAGATCCGGTTATCATCGGCGTGCTCGGAGAACGGGGGGCCGCCTTGGCCTGGTTGGCGCGCCTCGGCTGCCTGCGGGCGATGGCCAGCACTGCCAGGAGCGTGAGCAACGCCGCCGCATAAAGGAACAGGCCGCCAGGGCCGACGATATTCATTGCAGCTGCTCCTATTAGGGGGCCAGCGGCTGTCCCGATCCCGTTGAGCAACAGAAGCCCGCGCGCGGTGCCGAGTAGCCGACCGGCCGGAAGATCGTCGTTTGCGACGGCGAGACACAACGAATAAATCGGGATGCCAAAGCCGCCGAACAGCGCACCTGCCGCAAGGAGCAGCGGCAGAGGCGCTTCCACCGCCAACGCTACGCCGATGGCAGACGCTGCGGACGCCAGCGCCGCACCGGCGATGACAAGATTCCGGGGCACTCGATCCGAAAGCCAACCGAGTGGCCAATGGAAGGCGAGCGTTCCACCAAGAACCGCAGCCATGAAGGCGGAGATACCGCCCACATCGAGGCCGATGCTCTGGGCGAAGTTCGCGCCCATGCCCCAGAAACCACCGATAGCCAGGCCGGCCAGGAAAGCGCCAGCCGCAGCGAGAGGTGATACGAGGACGAGGTCCCTGAACGCGACCCATTCCTGTTCCACCTGGGCCGGCGGATGACTGGGCAGCAAGGTGATCGGAACCACCGCCGCTGATATCAGCAGCGACACGATGAGGAACAATGTCACGTCGGCGGGCGGTGCGATGTTGAGTAACGCCTGCCCGATTGCCCATGAGCCCATAGAGACAACTCCGAATATCGACAGGAGCTGCCCGCGTGTGGATGGCAATGCGTGGGCGTTGAGCCAACTCTCCGTTGCGAGGATCATGCCCGCGTAGGCGAAGCCGGTAATCAGGCGAAGCGGCATCCAGGCGATCGGCTCCACGAACGCCACATGGAGAAGGGCGGTCATCGAGGCAATGGCCGCGAAGCCGGCGAAGGTTCTGACATGTCCCACGGAGACGATGATCGGTGGCAACACGAGCGCGCCGATCGTGAAACCCGCGAAATAGAAGGACATCATCGCGCTGATCGCGCCGGTCGAGAACCCCTTATGGCCGGCTCTCACGATCAGGAGCGTGCTCAGCAGGCCATTGCCCAGCAGCAGAGCGGCGACGCTCAGCAGCAGCGCCGCCACCGGCGCGAGAACGAGGCCGCGCTTGCCCGCCGACCTCATGGTATCCATCGCCGGGCTCGTTCTCGGGCCTGACTTGAGGGTTGATACTCTGCCGCACTGATGAACTGGTCGAATGCTTCGCACCAGATGACGACCGTGTTGTAGTCACGGACATCGATGCCGGCAGGCACCTCGACGATGAAGCCGTTGAACGTCTTCACATCGCCCACGCGGACTGATCTGTCCTTGATTAGGAGAAAGGCCTCCTTCGTGTCGACGAAACGTGGTGCGAGGTAGAGCTTGTAGTCGGGACCAGGGGCGAGGCGCCCGATATGGGCGATACGGTCGCGCGAGACCCGGATCTCGCCTTCCCCCCAGTGAAGCAGGTCGCTGCCTTTGAGATCGCGGGCCAGACGCCCTGCGTAGAGCGTCTCGGCTGAGATGGTCCGCAAGGCCGCCGCGTCCGGGGCCTGGGGGGCGGTCAGGATCGGCAGCGTGTAGACACCGCCCGCGAAGCCCATGGCGAGCATCGCGAGATGGGTGGCAATCAGGATGACCCAGCGCCGCATCGGTTACACCAGCTCCAGTCCCTTCACGAGCTGATCGGCGTCGAGATGGAAGTCCGAGAATACGATGCGGCCGCCAGCGTCCATCACGGAGAACCAGGGCGTTCCCCGCGTGCGGTAGTCCTCCATGAAGGTGGGAAGCGTCGCGCCGGCAGGTGGCTCGTCCTGACCGAACGCGACAGGAAGCGCATACTTGAGCTGGTTCACGCGCAGCTTCTCGAAGGTGTTCTCATCCGCTCCTTCGAAGACGGTCTGGATCACCGCGAAGCCCACGCCCTTGGCGCTCAATGCACCATGCAACCTTTGTAGCGTCGGAAATCCATGCAAATGGCAGCCACGGCACCAGTGCTGGAAGGCGAAGAGGACTTTCGGGCCGGTGCCGAGATCCGACAGCTTGAGCGGCGCGATGCTTTCTCCATCCGCGCCAATCCATCTCTGCACCCGCAGCTCGGGGGCTTGTCGTTCGTCGACGCTCATCTGATCCTCCAATTCCGATGCAGAAGTCCGATGAGTGGTCGCGTGTGGCGATGGCACGCGAACCTCACCGCCTTGATCCCCTACAGGTTGTAGGATGCGAGTTCGCCGACCGATACCTCGTGGCCAGCCCCGCCGTTCTTCCGTCGGTGTGTCACCGCCGCCCCTCAATGACAAAGGCGCGATAGCGGGAACCGGCAAAACGGTGCGCAGCGATGGTTTGGTAGGCGGGGCTATGATACCAATCACGGGCGGCCTGCATCGTCGGGAACCGCAAAATTACGGCCCCTTCGACGGGCGGCCCCTCCAAATGCTCCATCGCGCCATAAGCGGCGAGAAAGGTTACGTCGTGGCCATCGAACGATGGGCCGACGCCTGCAGAATAGGTTGCGAGTTCTTCCGGATCGGTGGTTTCTTCGCGGGTGAAGACGACGAACGCTTCCATCTTAAAGTCTTTCATAAGGTCGCATCTGCAGGCCACCGCCGCTGGCGATGGCCTTAAAGTCGTCAGGCTGGCAGCTCGAACCCGATTTTCGTGAGTGCCTCGACGCACGCATCCTGATCCTGCTGATAGTTGCCTCCGGAGATGCCGATCCCGCCGATCAACTTCCCGTCTTCCAGGATCGGATAGCCTCCGCCGACAGCGACCATCCGGGGGCGATAGGCCAGCGGCGCCACTTTTGGATCGTTCGAAACATAGTCGTTCCAGACATGGGTGGGGTACCCAAACGAGGCGGAACTCCAAGCCTTGTCGATGGCAACATCGACGGTGAGAAACGGCGCGTCATCAGTGCGCTCGAACGCGCGCAGGTTACCGGTGGCGTCGACGACGGCGACCGCAGCCGGGATGCCGATTGTACGTGCCGCGGCGATCGCCGCGTCGATGAGGGCGACGGCGGTTTCGCGGTTGATCGAGGCGGTGGCAATGGATTTCGTCATGAAATTTCCTTCGCCGTGGCGTAATCCGTCCGGCGTTCTTGAGGTTAGAAAAGACGTTCGGCGGTGGCAGTCATCAGAAGCCTTCGAGGACAATCTTGCCTCTTGCCGCGCCACTTTCGATCAGTGCGTGCACCGTCTTCAGATTGGCGGCATTAATTGGCGACAATTTTTCGGTTAGCGTCGTGCGAATTTTGCCGTCGTCCACCAGCACCGCCAGCGAATTGAGGATCTTGCCCTGCTCATCCATGTCGGGCGTGCCGTAGAGCGACCGTGTGAACATCAGCTCGTGGTGGATCGACACTGCCTTGCGCTTGAACAGCATGACGTCGAGCGCCTTGGGATCGTCGATGAATCCGAACCGTCCTTGCGGGGCGATCAGTTCGGCGATGTCGGATGCATGCTGCTCGGTATGCGTGGTCGAGAACACGAAAGCGGGAGCGCCGATGTTGAGCTCGGCAATCTGTGGCGCGAGCGGCCGAGAGTGGTCGATGACATGATGAGCCCCAAGCCCTTTAACCCACTCCTGGGTTTCCGGCCGAGAGGCGGTGGAGATGACGATGAGATCCGTGCGCTGTCGAGCGATCTGGATGGCGATCGACCCGACCCCACCCGCACCACCGATGATGAGGATCGCCGCCGCCCCGGGAACGGGCTTCGTCACGTCCAGGCGATCGAACATGGCTTCCCAGGCCGTCAACGTCGTGAGTGGCAGCGCCGCCGCTTCCGCCCAGTCGAGCGACGCGGGTTTACGACCGACGATCCGGGCGTCGACGAGATGGAACTCCGCATTGGTGCCAGGCCTTATGAGCGATCCGGCATAATAGACCTCGTCGCCTACCGCGAACTGCGTCACGTCGGGGCCGACCTCTTGCACGATCCCGGCCGCATCCCATCCCAGCACTTTCCAATCGCCATCAGCGGGCGGCGTGCTGCTGCGGATTTTGTAGTCGACCGGGTTGACCGAGACAGCCTTCACCTCAACCAGGATATCGCCTCCTTCAGCGACAGGCCGAGGCAGATCAATGTCGACCAGAGAGGCGTCCTCGGCGATGGGTCCCGGAACCTTGTAACCAACGGCTTTCATCGGTGTCTCCAGCTTGCTGTATCCTGAAGTCTTATCGATCAGATCGAAATTTCTTCCGAAATATACTCAGGATTTAAAGATTTCGCGTGTCAGACTATGAAGGTATGCGCGCAACATATCCAATAGCGGTACGACATAGTTTCCATACCTCGGAGCCGGATTCAGAAGTTTATCGAAAATAGCGGTTTATTGCTGTTCGGCGGGTGAGCATCCGGATGGAGGCGATAAGCGCCCAAGCGGTTGAGGAGTCGACCTCTCAGCGGTCGCGTTGGCAGGGGCGATCTCGCCCGCCGGTCTCACACCAACGTTGGCAAGCGACGGCGTCCGCTCGAAATCCGCTGACGGGGATACGCCTGCAATGCCGATTCGAAGCTATCGAAACTATAGCTACAGGGTATTGGGAAATCATACTGGACTGACGCTATAGTCTTCACGCATAACCACGACTCAAAATGGTCCAACACTTTTCTCTACGCTAATAGGGGAGCCCGCAGAATTCGGAAAAAATCGTACGCTAAGGTTTTCCGGGCATCCGTAAGGGCCGAAACTTCCCGTCTTCCAGTCTGCGGCTCTGCCGCCAGACGTAATCGCCGGTTCATGTACAGGACCTTAAGCGGCGAGTCCATTTAAAACGCCTTCCAAGGTCCTGTTCTGTATCGACTTTCTCTGCTTGGTTCGGCAGGCGTTCTTGGCCAAATAATCGGCAGCCCATTCCAATCTTTCCCTTATTTCTGTCAGCGCCCTATGGGCCACTGCTTCCAATAGCGGTAGCCACCACGTCGCACTGTTCTTCGACGCTTTCAGCATCGATAGCGCCCCACTCATCACACTCTGCGCGACCCGTCTCTTCATCACCAGCGACAGCAGGCTCGTCCACACCAACCCCTCGGCAATCGCTTTCTCGCCCGTCACAAACCCCTTGAGCCGGTTGTGCGATTTCCACTCTTTAAATAACAACTCCACCTGCCAACGGCAGCGATACAGGCTCATCACCTGCTCTGCTGACCATGCTGCTCGCGGTAGGTTCGTCATCCACAGACAGAACCGCTTTTCCTCAGCAAACCAGCGCCGGATCAACCGGTACTCGACCTGGCCGGACTTCACCACCATATCCAGTACCTCGGCCCGACAGCGTCGCCGTCCGGCCTCTCTCAGAGATAGTCCCGCCAGCTTGGGTACTTCCCGTCCATCACCGCGCCAGGCTTGGATTATCTTGGGGTTCAGGCTTTTCGTGCCGCGCACCAGATAAAATCCGCCAGCGTCGTTCACCTGCTCAAACCAAGCCCTGTCAATGTAACCTGCGTCAGCCAGCAGCAGGCAGTTGGTCAGCGTGTGGGCTTCAGGCAGAAATTGCCGTTCCCCTGCGGTATCGGCAGACACACTCATGCACAACGGGCTCTGCTCCGACAGTGACATGGTCATATGGCACTCGATAGCTGCCGGACTGATGGTCTTGAACCGGCCGGGAAAATCAGCAGCAAGGCGCCGATGCACCGCAAAGGAGGTGCCATCGTGCAGTAACACCTGCTTGAACGCGCCGAGGGAGGCTGCTTTGAGTTGATGGTCGATACGCAAGGCGATGGCCCGCTCGACCAGGGCTTTCATAAACAGGGCAAAGCTCTCTTTGCGCAGCTGATTGTGAAACGGTTTGTAAGAAACCTGATGGGTGTTTACCAGTTGCAAGGCATTGAAATGGCGGTGTAAACCGGCAATGTCATTGACCTGGTCGCCTCCCATGGCCCGCAGCAGTGCAGGTACGAGCATGGCTGGGGTAATGGCACGCTGACGCAGACAAAACTTGCAGAGCCGAGCAATGCGCTCGAGTGCGGCGGGAGCCAAGAGTTGCTCCAGATAGTAATTAGCGTTGATAATAGTCATAGGCTTCGCGCGTGTTGATTTTGTTTGGCGATAAAATCAGATCACAAACGAAGCCTTTTTTATATCTATTTCAATTGGTTGCCGCTAAAGATCCTGTACATGAGTGAGGGTTATGGTGGCTATATGCTGGATATTGCTATTCAGATGACAGCCATATGGGGAAGATTACAGGCGCCTGAAATAACAGCAGAGTATGGAGTGACTACCACGGCTGGAGGTTGGCACGGGCTGATCCCCTCTCCCTTTGGGAGAGGGTTAGGGTGAGGGGAGCTGGCTGACCGGGTGTAGCAACCAGGCGGCATTACACCGCTGAATCTTCAGTTATTGAAATTCCACGCGATCGGCAGTTCGACGTCGAAGATAAGTGCATCCCCGTCGAGGCGAAAGGCCAGGCTGGTCTGGTGCTGGTCGTATTCGTTGATAATCAGGCAGCTCTCGGCGAAGTTGGACTCGTAGTTGATATGGGCCACTCCTTCACGGCCGTCAGCGAGTTCGATGCTGAGCACCCGCAGCGGGTTCTCCTGACTGAGGTTGACCCGGGTGTCCCCCACGTCCACCAGCCGTTCCAGCAGAGGGAAGAAATCTTGTCTGTGGGTCGTTATGGCCTGGGTGATGGCCTGCTCCAGCTCAGCCTGGGTGGCGAAGGGGCCGCCGAGTGGGTAGCGGGTCTGGATCCTTTCCTGAGTCATTGCGTTTCCTCCTGAACTGAGATGTGGCAACAGTTTGGCCGCTGCAGTGACCTGTCATGTACAGGATCTTTAGCTACAACCAATTGAAATAGATAGAAAAAAGGCTTCGTTTGTGATCTGATTTAATCGCAAAAAAAAACCGACACGCCCGAAGCCATGACTATTATAAATGCAACCCAGTACCTCAAGCAACTTCTTAGCTCTTCTGAACTCAACCGGATCGGTAAATTTACCGGTTTTTGTCAGCGACTCCGGGATATCCAGCCTGCGAGACTACTCCCGGCTCTGCTCTCAGGGCTTGGTTGCGACAAGGTGGATGGTATTGCTGGTTTGCATCGCCATTTCAATGCGTTGCAGCTCCATGATACTGACCAAATAGCGTATAAACCCTTTCACAACCAGTTACGCAAGCAGGGTTTTCCCTTGTTCATGCGCGCACTGGTTGAACGAGCCATCGCCTTACGCCTCAAGGAGTGTCTACCGGACGCCCACGGACTGGCAGGCTTTGAGCAGGTACTGCTGCAGGACGGGTCGTCATTCGCGTTACATCCGCAATTGGCAGAACATTTCCCGGGCCGATTCAATAAGCACAGCCCCGCTGCGGTAGAGTGTCATATGACCATGTCCTTGCTGGACCAGTCGCCGATATCGATGAGTATCACGGCGGATACCGAATCGGAGCGCAAGCATCTTCCGGCCGAAAATTCGTTAAATAACAAACTGTTATTGGCGGATGCCGGTTACATCAGCCGCGAGTACTTTGCTGATGTGACCAAAGCCAAAGGAAGCTATCTGGTCAGAGGGAGTCAAAATCTCAATCCCAAAGTACAGGCAGCTTACCGACAGGACGGCAGGGAAATGCCCAAGTTACTCGGAAAAAAGCTCAAGGATATCGATCGGAGAAGCTGCAGAGCCGAGGTTCTGGATCTGGATGTGAGTTCGGGAAAGTATAAATATCGACTCATAAGACGTTGGTTTGCAGAGGAAAAACGGTTCTGTATATGGATGACCAATCTTCCGCGTGAGCGATGGCCAGCCGAGAAGGTGATGGCATTGTATCGTTGCCGTTGGCAGATCGAACTGTTGTTCAAAGAGCTGAAATCACATAACCGGTTGAAGGCGTTCGCGACACGACAAAAAGCGATAGCGGAAGGCTTGATCTGGGCTAGTTTGCTGGCCTTGCTGGTCAAACGTCGGCTGGCGCTGACGCTGATTGGCAGCGCGGAGTTATCGATGCTGAAGATTGCCAAAAACAGCGCGCTTTGGTTAATGCCGATATTGGCGAGCATCATCCATGGTGCGTGGCAGGAAATAACAGAGAAGTTGGAGTGGGCAATGGTGTATTTATCCAAAAACGGCAAAAAGAGTAGGCAGAGAAAATCCAAGCAAAACAACACGTTAGACGGTATTATTAATTCGCTTGCCGCTTAAGGTTCTGTACATGATCGCCGGTTAGGTTGATGTGCTCCCAGCCCAGCGGCGACAGGAATTGCAGCAGCTCGCCGTCCACCGGCTTGCCGGCCTCGACCAACCCCTGGGTGGCGCGTTCCAGGTACACCGTGTTCCACAGCACGATAGCCGCCGTCACCAGGTTGAGGCCGCTGGCCCGGTAGCGCTGCTGCTCGAAGCTCCGATCCCTGATTTCCCCAAGGCGGTTGAAGAACACCGCCCTGGCCAGCGAGTTGCGCGCCTCACCTTTGTTCAGGCCGGCATGCACGCGGCGGCGCAGTTCAACACTTTGCAGCCAGTCCAGGATGAACAGCGTGCGCTCGATCCGGCCCAGCTCGCGCAGGGCCACGGCCAGTCCGTTCTGGCGCGGGTAGCTGCCGAGCTTGCGCAGCATCAGCGAGGCGGTGACGGTGCCCTGCTTGATCGAGCTGGCCAGGCGCAGGATGTCGTCCCAGTGGGCACGCACGTGCTTGATGTTCAGGGTGCCGCCGATCAGCGGGCGCAACGTCGGGTAGGCTTGCACGCCCTGCGGCACGTACAGCTTGGTTTCGCCGAGGTCGCGGATGCGCGGCGCGAAGCGGAAGCCTAGCAGGTGCATCAGGGCAAAGACGTGATCGGTGAAGCCGGCCGTGTCGGTGTAGTGCTCCTCGATCCGCAGGTCGGACTCGTGGTACAGCAGGCCGTCGAGCACATAGGTGGAATCGCGGACGCCGACATTCACCACGCGGGTGCTGAACGGCGCGTACTGGTCGGAGATATGGGTATAGAACAGCCGTCCCGGCTCGCTACCGTACTTCGGGTTGACGTGCCCGGTGCTCTCGCCCCGGCCACCCGCGCGGAAGCGCTGGCCATCGGAGGATGAGGTCGTGCCGTCGCCCCAGTGGGCGGCAAAGGCGTGGCGATACTGGTGGTTGACCAGCTCGGCCAAGGCCGCCGAATAGGTTTCGTCGCGGATGTGCCAGGCTTGCAGCCAGGACAGCTTGGCGTAGGTCAGGCCGGGGCTCGACTCGGCCATCTTGGTCAGCCCGAGGTTGATCGCATCACCGAGGATTGCGGACAGCAGCAACGTCCTGTCTTTGGCCTCGGCCCCGTCCTTCAAGTGGGTGAAGTGGCGGCTGAAGCCCGTCCAGTCGTCCACGTCCATCAGCAGTTCGGTGATCTTGATGCGCGGCAGTAACTGGCTGGTTTGGTCGATCAGCGCCTGCGCCCGATCCGGCACCGCCGCATCCAGCGGGGTGATTTTCAGCCCTGACTCGGTGAGGATGGCATCGGGCAGCTCGTTGTCCTTGGCCAGGCGGGTGACGGTGGCCAACTGCTCGTCCAGCAGCTGCAAACGCTCTTCCAGGTACTGGTCGCTGTTCGGGTTGATCGCCAGGGGCAGGGCCTGCTCGCGCTTGAGTGCGGCGAACTTCTCGGCCGGCAGCAGGTAGTCGTCGAAGTCGCGGAACTGCCGCGAGCCCTTGACCCAGATGTCGCCGGAGCGCAGGGCGTTCTTCAGCTCGGACAGGGCGCAGATTTCGTAGAATTTCCGGTCGAGGCCTTCCGGGGTGATCACCAGCGGCTTCCAGCGCGGCTTGATGAAGGCCGTGGGTGCATCGGCCGGCACCTTGCGCAGGTTGTCGGCGTTCATCTCACGCAGGGTCTGCACGGCTGCCAGCACGCCTTGCGCGGCCGGCGCGGCGCGCAGTTCCAGCACCTCCAGCAAGGCCGGCGTGTAACGGCGCAGGGTGGCGAAGTTCTCGCCGACCAGGTGCAGGTGGTCGAAGCCTTCCGGCCGGGCCAGCAGCTCGGCCTCGCTGACGCTCTCGGTGAACTCGTCCCAGGGAATCACCGCCTCGATGGCGGCATAGGGGTCGCTGCCGCTTTCCTTCGCTTCCAGCAGCGCCTGGCCGATCCTGGAGTACAGGCGCACCTTGTCGTTGATCGCCTTGCCCTGCTTCTGGAACTGCTGCTGATGCTTGTGCTTCGCGCCGCTGAACAGCTTGACCAGGATGCGGTCATGCAGATCGACCAGCTCATCGATCACGGTCGCGGTGCTCTCCAGCACCACGGCGGCCAGGGTCGCGTAGCGGCGCTGCGGCTCGAACTTACCGAGGTCTTTGGGCGTCATCTGCCCACCCTCGCGGGCCAGCTTGAGCAGGCGGTTCTGGTGGATGTGCCGGCCCAGGCCTTCGGGCAAGTCCACCAACTGAAATGTCTTCAGCCGCTCGATGTGTTCCAGCATGTGCCGAGAGTTGGGTTTCAGCGGTGCCTGGCGCAGCCAGGTCAACCAGGTGATGCTGCTGCCGGCCTTGAGCTTCAACAGCTCGTCCAGCTTGGCCCGATGCGAGTCCGTGAGTGGTTCGACCAGGGCGCGGTAGACCCGCCGATTGGCTCGCGCAATGGCTTCCGAGCAGGCCCGGTCAATCACGCTCAGCGCCGGCAGGATGCGTCGTTTCTGCCGTAGGCTCTCCAGGGCCTGACCGGCCAGCAGCAAGCCTTTGTCGGTCTGCTGGGCCAGCTCGGTTAGCTCGCGCACCAGGGCGCGGAAGTCGGACAGGCCGAACGGGGCCAGTTGCAGGTAGGTGCGCAGTTCCTGGGCATGCTCGCGACGGGTCACGTCGCGCTCGCCGTACTTTGCCCAGCTCGCCGGCTCGGCCTGGACTTGCTTCGCCACCCACAGGATGACCGGCTCGGGCAGCTCGCTGTCGGTTCCCAGCGCGTAACCGGGGTAGCGCAGCAGGCAGAGCTGCACGGCGAAGCCGAGGCGGTTGGCGTCGCCGCGTCGCTGGCGGATCAGCGACAGGTCGGAGTCGTTGAAGGTGTAGTAGCGGATCAGGTCATCCTGGCTTTCCGGCAGCGCAAGCAGGGTGTCCCGCTCCGTGGCCGAGAGGATCAAGCGACGCGGCATGTGTCAGTCGTCCGTGCGGAGGTACTGGTAGAGGGTTTCCCGGCTGATGTTGAACTCGCGGGCAAGCTGCGCCTTGGGCTCGCCGGCCGTCGCTCGCTGCCGCAGGGTAGCAGCCTGCTCATCGGACAGGGCTTTCTTGCGGCCCCGGTACGCGCCACGCTGCTTGGCCAAGGCGATGCCCTCACGCTGCCGCTCGCGGATCAGGGCGCGCTCGAACTCAGCGAAGGCCCCCATCACCGACAGCATCAGGTTGGCCATCGGCGAGTCCTCGCCAGTGAACACCAGGCCCTCCTTCAGGAACTCGATGCGCACGCCGCGCTGAGTCAGCTTCTGTACCAAGCGACGCAGGTCATCGAGGTTGCGGGCCAGCCGATCCATGCTGTGCACCACCACTGTATCGCCTTCGCGGACGAAGCTCAGCAGCGCTTCGAGCTGGGGGCGCTGGGTGTCCTTGCCCGATGCCTTGTCGGTGAACACCTTGCTCACCTGGGTTTGTTCCAGCTGGCGTTCCGGGTTCTGGTCAAAGCTGCTGACCCGGACGTAGCCGATGCGGTGCCCCTGCACGATGTCTCCTTGGTTGAAGGCGGCTTAAGTGCACTTTCTGTTCCGTTGTGCCTCAAAGCCCATTTCTGTCAGGCTGAAATCTATAACCTTCGCGGGCATGTGTCAAAAAATGGGAAAGCAGACTCTATTCTGACGAAGCGGCGCGGCCCTGCCTGACATCAAGTTAGGGTATACCTCAAATTGACACTGCGTATTCCAGAGAACGTGATGACGGAAGGTTGAACCTTCCGTCATAGCGCATCTGGTTTGGCCTCCCGTCAGCCAACCACGGGAAACACTGACTCGATCATTGGAGAATGGTCAGCTTGGCCTTGAGATCAATGGCTCTCGCGAAGTTGTGGTAATTCGGCGATGTTCGCTGCACCTGCGCGTGCAATGCTTTCAGCGCCGCCGAATCCGCCGACGACTCCATTTCGACCTCATACTCGACCTGGTCGTACCCTGGATTGATCCCAGGATCGATTCCAAGAAAACCTCTCAGATCGAGGCTTCCCTTCGTGCGGATAGTCAGCGATTGCAACTCGATGTTCATTGCCGCCGCATTTGCCGCGTAGGTTGCAGTCATGCATGCGTTCAACGCAGCCAGGATCAATTCTTGTGGATTAGCGGCCGTGTCGGTACCGAGCAATTCTGCCGGTTCGTCCGCGTCGATGACAAAGCCGCGCGCCAAGGCCGTGTCACCTAGTACGAGCGGCATGGTTCGCGCACGCGTCCGGGTGCCACCCTCCCAGGTTGTCACGACGCCGAACGTCGCGATGCCTGCGGCGGGCTTTGCTGCGACCTGATCTGCAAACTCACGCAATGCGCCGACGTTGATCCCGTTGCCGGGAGTTCCTTTAATGTTTGTGTTCATTTCTCGTTCCCCCATTATGTGTTACGCCCGGCCATCACGCCGCCGTCAACGTCCCAGATTGCGCCCGTCACCCATGCTGCCTTGTCCGACAACAGGAAGAGGATGACCTCGGCGACGTCTTGTGGCGTCCCAACCCTGCCGATTGGGTGGAAGCTGTTGAATCCCTGTAAGGCGCCATGAACCTCGGCCTTGGGTATGAATCCCTCGTAAATCGGCGTTTCGACAACCGCCGGAGAAACGGCATTGACCCTGATTTGTTTGGATGCCAGCTCCATCGCAAGGTGCTGGGTCAGCGAATGCAAACCTGCTTTTGCCATCGAATACGCGGACGACGGCGTAGCCGCAATCGCCTGCTTGCCCCACATCGAGCCGATGTTCACAATGGCGCCGGGACGCTCGCTGGCCACGAGATTGGCCACGACTTTTTGTGTGATGAAGAAGAACGCTTTATTCAACGTCAAATATTGTTCGTAATCACTTTCCGTGTGCTCAAGAAACGCCTTCGGGAAGAACACCCCAGCCGCGTTGACCAGAAGATTGATGTCCTTGTGGTGTTCATCGATGGTATGCAGGAGGGCTCTGTTGCAAAAATCGTGAAGCTTGAGCATGCTTGGCGGAGATTGGACGGACGGAACGATGACGGATTTCAAGTGGCGCCATTTCCAGGGTGATGTGATCCTGTGGGCGGTGCGCTGGTATTGTCGCTATCCGATCAGCTATCGCGACCTTGAGGAAATGCTGGCGGAACGCGGCATTTCGGTCGACCATACGACGATCTATCGCTGGGTCCAGTGCTACGCCCCGGAGATGGAGAAGCGGCTGCGCTGGTTCTGGCGGCGTGGCTTTGATCCGAGCTGGCGCCTGGATGAAACCTACGTCAAGGTGCGGGGCAAGTGGACCTACCTGTACCGGGCAGTCGACAAGCGGGGCGACACGATCGATTTCTACCTGTCGCCGACCCGCAGCGCCAAGGCAGCGAAGCGGTTCCTGGGCAAGGCCCTGCGAGGCCTGAAGCACTGGGAAAAGCCTGCCACGCTCAATACCGACAAAGCGCCGAGCTATGGTGCAGCGATCACCGAATTGAAGCGCGAAGGAAAGCTGGACCGGGAGACGGCCCACCGGCAGGTGAAGGGCACTGTTGCAAAGTTAGCGATGAGGCAGCCTTTTGTCTTATTCAAAGGCCTTACATTTCAAAAACTCTGCTTACCAGGCGCATTTCGCCCAGGGGATCACCATAATAAAATGCTGAGGCCTGGCCTTTGCGTAGTGCACGCATCACCTCAATACCTTTGATGGTGGCGTAAGCCGTCTTCATGGATTTAAATCCCAGCGTGGCGCCGATTATCCGTTTCAGTTTGCCATGATCGCATTCAATCACGTTGTTCCGGTACTTAATCTGTCGGTGTTCAACGTCAGACGGGCACCGGCCTTCGCGTTTGAGCAGAGCAAGCGCGCGACCATAGGCGGGCGCTTTATCCGTGTTGATGAATCGCGGGATCTGCCACTTCTTCACGTTGTTGAGGATTTTACCCAGAAACCGGTATGCAGCTTTGCTGTTACGACGGGAGGAGAGATAAAAATCGACAGTGCGGCCCCGGCTGTCGACGGCCCGGTACAGATACGCCCAGCGGCCATTGACCTTCACGTAGGTTTCATCCATGTGCCACGGGCAAAGATCGGAAGGGTTACGCCAGTACCAGCGCAGCCGTTTTTCCATTTCAGGCGCATAACGCTGAACCCAGCGGTAAATCGTGGAGTGATCGACATTCACTCCGCGTTCAGCCAGCATCTCCTGCAGCTCACGGTAACTGATGCCGTATTTGCAGTACCAGCGTACGGCCCACAGAATGATGTCACGCTGAAAATGCCGGCCTTTGAATGGGTTCATGTGCAGCTCCATCAGCAAAAGGGGATGATAAGTTTATCACCACCGACTATTTGCAACAGTGCCCAGCCAGCCATTATGTGAAAAATTCCCTTGATCCGGATGAGCAACTTCTTGACCGCCGGCGCGTGGAGTACGACATATTTCTATTGGTTGAGGAACTGCATGTTCTGGATATCATCCGGAAAGGATTTGGCTCTGTGGATGAATTTATTGCGCTGGCCAATTCTGTCAGCAATCGCCGTAAATCCAGAGCCGGGAAGTCGCTGGAACTGCACCTGGAGCATCTATTCATTGAGCACGGCCTGCGACACTTTGCGACGCAGGCCATCACAGAAGGTAATAAAAAACCCGATTTCCTTTTCCCTTCCGCAGGGGCTTACCACGACACTGAGTTTCCCGTAGAAAATCTGCGCATGCTGGCAGTCAAGACTACCTGTAAGGATCGCTGGCGTCAGATACTGAATGAGGCCGATAAAATTCATCAGGTGCATCTGTTTACACTCCAAGAGGGAGTTTCTCTGGCTCAATATCGGGAGATGCGGGAGTCGGGTGTCAGACTGGTCGTGCCATCATCTCTGCACAAAAAATACCCGGAGGCGGTGAGAGCTGAGCTAATGACGCTAGGTGCGTTTATTGCTGAGCTGACAGGGCTTTACGCAGATATTCCATAGATTATCTCCCGGCATAAATACCGGGAGGAGCGATCAGATTCGTTCAACCTTGCACGAATCGGCATTAACCGCTTTCAGGATATAAGGTTCAAGCAGTTTGGCTACGGCTTCAAACACGGGCACCACTACGGAGTTACCGAACTGCCTGTACGACTGAGTGTCTGACACAGGAATGCGAAAAGGCCTGCCATCTACTTTTTCAAAACCCATAAGGCGCGCGCACTCTCGTGGAGTCAGCCTGCGGGGCCGATGCGCCTGATTTTCTTCGTTCGCGAAGTCTGTTTCACCTGTGGCCATATCCCAGCCACGGTCTATCAGAATTTCAGACCCGTCTTTGTGATAGCGAGCAGAAAGCGTACGGGCAATGCTTTCTTTATTTTCAGGATTAACGAGGCCAAAACCGAATCCGTTACCCTTAGCTGCGTGCTTTTTGGCGTAGTTATAGAGATACTCCCAGAGTTTCGGCGTCAGTATATATTTGCTGTCAACCACGGGTTCCAGCAGTTCGCCAAATGACGGACGCTGTTCCGGATAAAAACGACTAATATCGCGCAGGGTAAAGCCCTGGTGAATGTTCAGATCACGACGGAAACCGACCAAAACGATACGTTCTCGGTGCTGAGGTAAAAAGTGCTTTCCGTCGATAACTTTAGGATCGTTTTTGCCCATCTCAGCTGCATCCGCAACTTCATAGCCCAGTTCGTCGAGGGTATCCATGATGACTTTAAAGGTTTTACCCTTGTCATGGCTCTTCAGGTTTTTAACGTTTTCAAGAACAAAGATGGCAGGTTTTTTTGCGCGGATAATACGCGCCACATCGAAGAAAAGCGTTCCCTGAGCCTCACATTCGAAACCATGCGCGCGCCCGAGCGAGTTTTTCTTGCTTACGCCCGCAAGGCTGAACGGTTGACAGGGGAAACCTGCCAGAAGTACATCATGATCCGGCACATGCTCATTAATGTAAGCATAGGCATCGTTTTCAGGTACTTCAGGTTTATCACTGAGCGTGACTTCCCGAATATCGAGATTGAAAGTGTGTTCCTGAGCATCGTTAAACCAGTTAGCTTTATATGTGCGCACAGCCTCTTTATTCCATTCACTGGTAAAAACGCACTGGCCACCGATGGTTTCGAAGCCCTTCCGTATACCTCCAATCCCAGCAAACAGGTCAATAAACCGGAAGGCATAGTCAGGGTGATGTGCAGGCGCTTCCGGAAGCATTTTTCGTAGAAGTTCCTCTTCGGCTAACGTCAGCGTCTTAGGTGAGCACTTACCATTAATCCAGCGATTAAGAGTCTCGCGACTCCACTCATTTTTACCAACTTTTCTAAGCAGTTCAGCCACGTACTTCTGGTCATAGATTTCCAGCACCTGCCCGAGCAGCTTTTTATCATTTTCCTGTCGCAGTTGTTCTTCCGCTTCTGCTTTCTCAAGCAGATCCTGCGCCAGTAATTCAAATTCAGACATATTGCCTCCATTGGGTCTTATGGGTGAAACTGTATCACTCATTTGACCCAGATTGAATGTTTTTATCTGGATATTTAAACAGGTTTATTGTTAGGTAATGACTCCAACTTATTGATAGTGTTTTATGTTCAGATAATGCCCGATGACTTTGTCATGCAGCTCCACCGATTTTGAGAACGACAGCGACTTCCGTCCCAGCCTTGCCAGGTGCTGCCTCAGATTCAGGTTATGCCGCTCAATGCGCTGAGTGTAACGCTTGCTGATAACGTGCAGCTTTCCCTTCAGGCGGGATTCATACAGCGGCCAGCCATCCGTCATCCATACCACGACCTCAAAGGCCGACAGCAGGCTCAGAAGACGCTCCAGTGTGGCCAGAGTGCGTTCACCGAATACGTGCGCCACAACCGTCTTCCGGAGCCTGTCATACGCGTAAAACAGCCAGCGCTGGCGCGATTTAGCCCCGACGTATCCCCACTGTTCGTCCATTTCCGCGCAGACGATGACGTCACTGCCCGGCTGTATGCGCGAGGTTACCGACTGCGGCCTGAGTTTTTTAAATGGCGGAAAATCGTGTTGAGGCCAACGCCCATAATGCGGGCGGTTGCCCGGCATCCAACGCCATTCATGGCCATATCAATGATTTTCTGGTGCGTACCGGGTTGAGAAGCGGTGTAAGTGAACTGCAGTTGCCATGTTTTACGGCAGTGAGAGCAGAGATAGCGCTGATGTCCGGCGGTGCTTTTGCCGTTACGCACCACCCCGTCAGTAGCTGAACAGGAGGGACAGCTGATAGAAACAGAAGCCACTGGAGCACCTCAAAAACACCATCATACACTAAATCAGTAAGTTGGCAGCATCACCCGGGATATGAACAAGCCAGAACCGCACTTTTCTAGCCTGTATCTCCATCGATGACTCATCGCTTTTTTACTGGATTGTGCCCGACTGAGAAGCTGCTAACTGGGGGCCGGTCGGAATGCTGTGGCGCTCAGTGCGGGTGTGAACGGCATTTATCTCTTACGAGCCAATCTCTATGTCGCTTTACAGATAAATCCGTTGACAGCGTGTCTGACGGGGGAATGTGGCGAGGTGATGAAGCTGTTTAATCGCTGTGGCTGGCTGAACTTGAGTCTGGTGACTCCCTGCCCCACCAGTATTCGCTGATGACCAGACAGGGAGTGCCAGGAAAGGGTGATTAGTGGCGGATCTGCGCCAGGTCGTCTTCAGTCAGACCAGTCATTTTTATGACGGTATTGCGGTCAATGCCGTTCTGGAGCATGGTTCGTGCAATTTTAAGGGTGGCTTCGCGCTCGCCTTTTTCAATGCCGCGTTGTTCACCGAGCTGAATCCCCTTCTCGATGCCCTTCTGTTCAAGCTGTTGTGCGATGGTCATAAGTGCGTCTCCGTGTTGCGGCACACGCTGTGCCAGTTCGCGTACAAAGGCTTCGGCGTCGGATGTTTCGCCTGCCTGCACTATATAGTGTACCAGCGATATCACCTGCGATGAAGACAAGTATCCCGCCAGCAAGATGGGTGCCAGCCGGTCGACCAGTTCTGCCAGGTCCCGCTGGTGAATATGCTTTTGCAGTAAAGTCAGGGCGGCCATGCTGCGATGGCCAGCGATTTCATCATCCGGAATGATCGTAACGTCTACCAGCGGGAAAGCGTTGCTGTAGAGTTTGCCTGCCAGCTCGGGAGCGTCAAATTCATCCAGCCAACGAGTAGAGTACGGATACGGGCTGCGCTTACCCGTATAGAACAGCACCGGTATCACCAGTGGCAGTTTTTTATGCCCTGCCTCCAGGTGGCGCTGCATGGCGGCTACCGCATAGCGTATGAGGCGGAAAGCCATATGTTTGTCCGGCGTTGACTGGTGCTCGACCAGAACATGAATATAGCCGTCGCCGGCTGTAGTTTTCAGGCTATAGAGGACGTCGCTGAAATACTGGCGGAGATCATCCTCAACGAACGAGCCTGATTCCAGTTTCAGCGTGCTGAGATCGCAGACTGCTCGCAGCTCTGCAGGCAGGTGGATTTCCATGAAATCCCGGGCAATATCCGGTTGCGTCAGGAACTGCCTGAACGTGGCATCGTGAGGAGTGGGTGTGCTGTTTTTCTTCTTCATCTGCCCTGGCTCTGAAAAATGACCCGGAGATGTTATCACAGCCTGGAAAAAGCTAATATTGGCGGTGAACGGAATTGCCATTCCTTCAGGGGGCCGTTCCGGGGTGGTTCGGTCCCCTCCCTAAACCATCTTTACTCATCATCAATTACTGCCTTAGCAACTTTCTTCCCTCTCTCAGATATTCTAAAACCTCTTCTCTCCGTCCTTCTGCGGCAGCTGTATATAATGTCGCGATACCGCTGACAGCCTGATGGCGGGTTATACTGCCTTTACTGAAATCATCCAGAACAGTACAAAGGAATTCCTCCAACAACTCCTGTTCTCTTTGAGATATTCTTTCAGCCATATTCGCTCCATAAGCTTAATTGTTTGTTCTGAACCTAACGTGAATAAGTATCGTCAATCAGTATCCTGTTTATGATTGCCGTTACAGACTCTGATTACTGTCATCTTTGATACGCCAGCTAGCCGGGCTGTTTCACGCAGTGATTTTCCGTGGGCCAGACGCAGAGTGCGTATCAATTCATGTTTCTGTGCATCGGCCACCCTGCCTCGGTATTTTCCTTCAGCTTTCGCCTTACTGATACCCTCTGACTGACGGCGTCGACGGTCTTCGTAATCTTTTCGGGCAATAGCGGCGAGCATATCCAGCATCATGCCATTTACGGCCTTCAGCATGCTTCGGGTAAAGTCATCACTTACTGTGCTGGATAGCGCCAGATGGCTGGTCGGTAGATCAAGACTGACGATGGCCAGCTGCTTATCGGTAATTTGCTTTCTGAGTGTCTCCCAGCCTGCATCATCCAGGCGGGTAAGCCTGTCGACCTGTTCTATGAGAATCACATCACCAGGTTCCGCATCACCAAGAAGCCTGATCAGTTCAGGACGGTTCATTGTCGTACCGGAGACATTATCGATATACCAGCCAGCAATACGGTGGCCATTTTGGTTTGCAAATGCCTTCAGCGCATTTTTTGCGCGGCTGGCATCCTGCTCTGAAGTGGATGCCCGGAGGTAACCAAAAACGAACATATTTTGTCCTTCTGGTAACTTTTAAGTGGTTTTGCTTATAATGGTATCACTTATGTGGTAACAATAACATTCGCCAGTATTTTTTCGGGTGGTATATATAGAGCATACCTCAATGTGACATGCTGACGCGCCCGTCGGGCTTATCCAACCCTTCGCCTGCTCAGATGCAAGCTCTGAGCAGACTCACGGTTTGCGCTTTAGGTCAACAAAATTAAATACGATCACCAGAAATAGTTAAAATGTGATTTCGCATGCGAAATCTGTTGCATATCATTATTGATACTCTAATATTTCTCTGTATACTGTTTATGTCGTCCTTAAAGCACGACAACAAACGCAGAAGCAGATAGCTGCTTCTGAATCTGGCGAAACGCCTGACTCACAGGAGTGTGTATGAAATACCGCAATGAATTCTTTTCATTACTGAAATACTCTTTTAAGCCGTGCCGCCCCTTCTCAAACATTTTGCATGCGAAATCTTAAGGACTGTTACATGACACTGAAAATAGGACCTGTCGGCAAACTTATCGTTGTATGTAGTCAGAAGGGCGGAATCGTTAAATCGCAGTCATCCAGTGAAATCGCACATGACCTTCGTAAAGCTGGTTTCCGTGTGCTTGAAATTGATATGGACTGGACAACTGGTCTGACGGAGAGGGCTTTCCCTGACGGCTTACCTTATGAGATAGAACGCGAACCTTTAAGTAACAGTTTTACACCCGGTGAAGCGAATACATATCAGCTTTTCTTTTCTGAAACAGAGATTCGACCGATTGAGCTTCCTGGTGGGCGCTTTTTTATCGGTGCTACCAGTGAACTTAATGAAATTAACTACCGAAATAGCGACTGCATGTTCGACTTCAGGGACCGAATTGAAGAACTGAAGAAACAGTTTGATTTTATTATTGCTGATTCAGCGCCATCTTATTCAAATGTTATGATCGCAGCGCATATGTCAGCTGATTATCTTCTGATCCCTACCCTGCTGGAGAAGCAGGCCCGTAATGCAGTTGGTAAACAGCTTACTTATATGCAGAAAATTAAGCGGAACTACAATCCTTCGCTGCAGTTCATGGGAACTTATGTGACCCAAACGCAGGTGAAAAATTATAAAAAACCACTTAAAGAAGGATATCTGGGGCCTATTGATACACTGAATCTGAATCTCCTCATCGAGATCCTTCAGGGAAAAGGCTACTCTGAAGATTACATTCTCGCCTATATATCATTTGTACCTGCTGCTGCAAAAGAAGCGATCGAACTTGGTCTCTCCTTTGATGAATATGACCCCAAGTGTCTTCCTGCAATTCAGTATAAAGAACTTACCCGGAAAATTATTCTGCTCGCAGGAGGTAAGTAATGGCCAAGAAACCGTTTATGAGACGACTCCAGGCGCAGCAGGAAATGAAAAAAAAAGCATCTGTTGTTTCTGATATTGAACAGGTCATTGCAAATAAACAACCAGATGAGCAGAGCCATGATATAGCTGCGCACCAGATTATGGCGGATATTGCCCGCCCGGATATCGAACCTGATGGTCAGATAATACGCGTCGATATAAATCTGGTTTATGCTGAAGAACAAGTGCGACCGGAAGAAGACTTCGAGGAAGATATCATCGATGGTATGTCTGATACCTTCGAAACTATAGGGATGCTTACCCCACCTCGTTGTTATCCTCGTGACAGACGTGGCTACCAGATATGGTTAGGCGAAACGCGTGTTCGCACAGCCCGTAAGCGTGGTGATACCCACATTGATATTTATGTGGGTAAACCACCACGGGAAAGAAAAGAACGCATCATCGGTCAGCTTATTGAAAACCTGCAGCAGTCTGGTTTGAAACCATTAGCGACTGCAAAATCGTTCTATGAGCTCAAGCATGAGTTCAATATGACGGGTGAGCAAATCGCAAAAACATTGGGTAAGCCTACCTCATTTGTCAGTAAACACCTTCGTCTCATTGATGCACCAGAAAATGTTACCGCCCTTCTCCGGGATAAAGTCACATCCGATGTCGATCTGGCATACACACTGATACAGGTAAATGAAAAGTCTCCTGAAGAGGCCGAGAAGCTTATCGCGGCTGCGCGAGAGTCTGGTATTTCACGTTCGCAGGTTAAAGCTGTTCTTGATGCAGTTAAGAACAAAAGCAAAGGTGAGATTTCGCATGCGAAATCTAAGGCTCAGAACAAAAAACCAACCAAGCCTTTGGGCAGCAATTCAGATGTAAAAACCTGGCAGGTTGTTGTCGAGATAGACGGTCAGCAAGGGGTAATAATGACTGACCGTGCGCCAGACAAAGCTGGGTATGTGTGGGTGAAAATGGACATTGGTGAGATTTCAGTTGAGGCTTCTGAACTACGCGTCAAAGGGATGCGCTCTCAGTGATGAAATCAACCCCGTTCACCGAAATGGCCACGGCATTCCGTGGCCAAATTGTCCGCCACTGGGCGCTTCGTTATCCCGGAACGCAATCCGAAGCAGCTGCCGCATTAACAGAAGCGGCTATCAATCTGGGATACGTTACAAGAAGCAGGCCCGTACCCGGCGCGGCGTTACTTTCATGGGCCTCTAACCCGGCTGAAACTCCGTTGTGGGCTGCTCAGACGGCGTTAACATTGATGCTCAGCATCGGCTGGAAGCCCGAAAGTAACCAGGACTGGTGTGGTATGTCGGCGCTGATATTCAGAGCTAATCGTAAACTTCCACTTGAGCAGTTAGTCGCTTCCTTGCCTGATAGCATAGACAGGCAAACTGCTACCGGATGGTTCGTGGCAGCAATTGAAGAGGATGCCAGTTACCGTTACAACAGGAAATCCACATGACCTTTCAAGAGCTTGATGCTTGTATCGCAGGCTCTGGCAGACGTTCTATCGCTTCTGCATTAATCGCTTTTATTCTTGATGCGCTTGATGACGGACAGGATGGAGTTGATCTTGATACCTTCCAGAGCCACACGCGCTTCGTTCGTAATAATGTAACCACGGTAGCCAGTTACCTGCAGCTTCATGGAATTATCCATATACTGTATTACCGTGATGGTGCTGCAGAACGTCAGTATGAGTCCGTTAATAATTACGGGCGGTGGGCAAAGCAGCACTATCGTCCTTCTGAGGCTCTTATACAGCTGCATCGACGTGATTAAATCAAAAGATTTCGCATGCGAAATCTGTCTAACCTAAGGAATAAACTGAGTGCCGGGTTCAAAGAGAATTTGCAGGCAGTGTCTGAACGATGACCGTTATCTGAACAACATCATCGCAAGCGATCCTGATGCCTCAGAATCATGCGATTATTGTGACTCCGAAGAGATGACGATGTCGATGGAAACACTGGCTGAAAAGGTCGACTGGTTGATTGAAAATTATTATCGGGGCGGAGAATATAACCATTATCTGGAAGAGTATGAAGGTGAACCTCTCTTCTCTGTTCTGGAGCAGGAGGTTACAGACAATGATAATATCATCAATGACTTATCGGAACTGCTCGACGAGTTATGGTTTGACTTGAGCTCACATGAAAGAAAATATGGTGATGAGCCGCATTTTGTTGAAGCTGTAACCATCTCAGGAAATCTTTCCAGAAAATGGAATTCAATGGAAAGGAAACTTCGGGAGAGTAATCGATTTTTTAATATGGACGCGATGGCAACTTTCGAAGAGGTTTTTACTTACCTTCACGAAAATCATCCCTCAGCATTCATCGATTTTGAGCCTAACAAACCAATTTTCCGTGGTCGTATTTTTCAGTCAGAGGATGCACTTGAAATCGCATTACGTATGCCCGAGTCGAGTTTCGGTCCTCCTCCTCCTGAACTGACACCTTCCGGCAGAATGAATGCTAGAGGTATCTCAGTCTTTTATGGCGCTACGTCCAGAAAAAATGCCATATCCGAAGTGCGGCCACCTGTAGGTAGTTATGTTGCTGTTGCTGAGTTCACTTTGTTGCGGACAGTCAGATTACTCGACCTCTCCAGTCTGAAAGGGCTGGCTGTTAACGGATTTAGCCGCTTTGATCCGGAGTATCTACTTCGATATGAACGCAGTAGTTTTATTCAGAATCTCTCCAGAAAACTTGTTATGCCGGTTGTTCCTGAGCTTGAAGAAACAAATTACTTGTTGACGCAAGCTATCGCTGATTATCTCTCAACATTTGAGCGTTGCGAACTCGATGGGATACTGTTTACTTCCGCGCAAAAGCCAAAGGAAAGCACGGACCCTTCTGTCATGAATATTATCCTGTTTCATAAATCGTCTGGGGTACTGAATGCAGACCGAAGGTCCCGGGAAGCTGAAGTAAATATGTATCAGCACGATGAGGATATTTCATACTTTGACCCAGAGATAAGGACGACTCCCGATGATTTCCGTCGTGAATTTAAGGTGCTATCACGTAAGAAAAATAGGGAGGATGTACTTGAGCTAAAACTCGATGGCATAGAAGTTCATAAAATAGAGGGTGTTGATTACTCCACATCAGAAACAACAGTCACGCACTATTTAACGGAAGGCCGCACAAAAGAAGTGATTTCGCATGCGAAATCTGGCTATTCGGATGACGAATTCTGACGGGTAGATGTAACCCAGATTTCGCATGCGAAATCTTTCGGTGGCAGATCATCTTATCATTGCCACCGGAAGATCATTCCAGCGCGTTGTGTACGCAGGGGAAAGCATTTCTCGTTTCATCTGCCAGTCAGGCGCAATCCCACGTCCCGCAAACCACACTTTCCCCAGACCGGAATGGTTAATACCATCCAGTACTTGCATCAGCTGCTCGCTCCGTTCCCGCGGCTGTACTTCATCAAACAAATTCAGCTGCGATACCCCGGTTGGCGTGAAATCGTTCAGCATACAGCCTGCCTTTGCGTAACGGTGACCATCCAGCCAGACCCTGTCCAGAGCTCTGACGGCAGCGGCAATGATGTCCCGTGTGTCCTGCGTGGGGATGAGTAGTTTTTCACTGGCCAGATTACCGTAGTAGGGCTCATTTACGGCGAACGGCGATGTTTTCACAAACACGGCAATATGCCTGCAGAACTGACGCTCGCCGCGCAGCTTTTCAGCTGCACGCTCAGCGTACTGACAGACTGCCTGTCGCATGGCTTCATACGTCGTGACACGCTCCCCAAAGCTCCTGCTGCAGACTATCTGCTGTTTGGGGGGAGGTGCTTCCTCCAGGGAAATACAGCTTTCTCCATTGAGTTCCCGGACCGTTCTCTCCAGAACTACATTGAAGTTTTTCCTGATAAATACAGGGTTCGCGCGCGCCAGCTGCAGTGCAGTTGTTATCCCCATTGTGTTCAGCTTCTTTGAGATCCTGCGGCCAACCCCCCAGATTTCCTCCACCGGCTGCAGTGACAGCAGTTTTTCCGTACGGCGGATATTGCCTGGCGTTAACGCCAGCACGCCACCAAACTGTGGCCACTCTTTCGACGCCCATTGTGCGCTTTTAGCCAGCGTTTTGGTCGGTCCCATTCCGACGCCGATGGTCAGCCCTGTGCCGGAACGAACGTGCTCACGCAGCTGCCGGCCGAAATCCTCGAAATCGATGCAGCTGTCTATACCGCGAATGTCCAGAAACATCTCATCAATGGAGTACTGCTCAACGCGTGGCGCCAGCTCTTCCAGGTGAACCATGACCCTGTTCGACATCGATGCGTAGAGAGCATAATTACTGGAGAACGCGATAACCGGCTCCGGAAATTTCATCGACCTCAGCTGAAACCACGGTACCCCCATTTTGATGCCCAGCCGCTTCGCTTCAGGACTTCTCGCAATGACGCAGCCATCGTTATTTGAGAGAACGACGACAGGTTTGTTTCGCAGGTCAGGGCGAAAAACCTTTTCGCAGCTGGCATAGAACGAATTCACGTCAGCAAGCGCGTACATCAGTCCATGCCCCGTGTTTTGTGTATGAAGGCTGTCACCACCCCAAAAATCTGCAGGTCTTCCGGATAGAGAGTGGGATAGGCCGGGTTCATCGGGCAGCAGGGCGATACGGGGTGTCAGCTGCAGGCGTTTAACCGTGAATTCGCCATCAGTCTCCGCGATGACAATGTCACCCTGCAGCGGCTTTTCGGCTTTGTCGACCACCATCAGGTCGCCGGAATGCAGGCCCATCTCTTTCATCGAATCCCCGATAGCCCTGACGAAGAACGTTGCAGCCGGACGCCGGATGCAATAGGCATTCAGGTCCAGTTCCTCCTCCGTGTAATCGGCGGCCGGCGACGGAAAACCCGCCGGGCAACGTTCGGTGAACAGCGGGGCAGTGGACGGCACCGGCTCCTGTTCGGGAGCGACAAAAAGTAACATGGCATACCTCTTAAAATACCTGTTTTTGCATACAGTATAAGGGGCGGTGAAATTTCTGCAAGTGATGGGGGGATAGCCGGTCAGAACGTCCCCGAAAACAAACCGCCCCCGGTTTCAGGAAGGGCGAACTGACCGGCAGAGGCAGTGTAACACCGCATGTCACAAAGGCAGCACTGACGTCGTCAGTGCTTTTTTTACCCGTCCTCCCGGACGCTGAAGGGCAGTTTCACCCGTGCAGCTAAAGGGGCGGTAAGTCCGGGTGTGCACATCGTCATTTTCTCCTGTGATGCCTTTCTCCTGCGTATCAGCTTCCGGTAATCGTCCCCCGTCACAACCTGGACAGCAAGGGTAAATGGCACGCTGCGCGCCCTTGCTGACCAGAACGACTCCGGGCAGGCCGAACCGTCAGGCGATACGAAGACGAAATTCACACTGACGGAGAAACAGCCATGACGATGAACCTGCACACTCAGACAACCGCCCCTAAAGCTTCACAGGCGACCAGCGTATCCCCGCTGGAGCAGTCAGGCTCCTCAAAAACGAAATTTTCCAGGGGCAAAAGCAAAGCCCGTGCTGGCGCAGTCAAAACAGACCTTTACCAGACAGTAACGGACAGCATCATTGCAGCCCTGGAAAGCGGCGTTAAGCCGTGGGTGTGTCCGTGGGTTCGCAACGGCGCAGCGGCGGGATTACCGGCCAACTTCAGCACCGGCACGGCATACAGCGGAATTAATATCATGCTGCTGTGGTGTAGTGCGGCAAAACAGGGTTTTCAGGACGAGCGCTGGCTGACCTACAAACAGGCGCAGGAGCTGGGCGGCCAGGTTCGTAAAGGTGAACACGGCACGACGGCCATCTTTTACAAGACGCTGGAGAAAGAGGACGAGGACGGGGAAATCGAAAAAATCCCGATGCTGAAAGCCTTTACCGTGTTTAACGTGGAGCAAATCGACGGCCTGAGCATCGAGAGCGTGCCGCAGCCGGTTGCCGGTTTCGATCCGCTGCCGCAGGCGGAAGCACTCATGACCCGGAGCGGGGCAAAAATCACCGAGCAGGGCGTAAAGGCGTTCTATCGTCCGGCCACCGATGAAATCGTCCTGCCGGAGCGGTTCCGCTTCGCGGACGCGGCGAACTTCTACGCCACCGGCCTGCATGAGCTGGTTCACTGGACGGGTGCAGCGTCCCGCCTCAATCGTGAAAAAGGCAATAAGTTTGGCTCTGAGGCGTATGCGTTTGAGGAACTGATCGCCGAGCTGGGCAGCGCGTTTCTGTTGGCGGATTTGGGGATTACGGGAGAGGTGCAGCATGAAAGCTATATCGCGTCCTGGCTGAAAGCGCTGAAGGGAGACAAGCGCTACATCTTTAAAGCGGCGGCAGCGGCCTCAAAAGCGCACCGCTGGCTGATGGACTGCTGACAGCTGGAGCCCTGCGGTGCAGGGCTTCAGAATTTTTGAAAGAGAGAGAATCAGGGAGGGAGTTATATAAGTCACTGTTTTTTTTAGAATTCTGTAACGCGGCCGGCCTCAGCTGCAGGACGTCCTGCAGCTGAGGCCGGCACGGAAAAATAAACCGGACAGATTCAAAAAAATGAACCCTTTTTCAGGCGGTAGCCGTTACGTATCCGGGATACGTAACGGCGCGATGTCTTACGTAAAAAATGACGTAACGGCTTTCGCCGCCGCAGCTAAAGGGGCGGTAAGTCCGGGTGTGCACATCGTCATTTTCTCCTGTGATGCCTTTCTCCTGCGTATCAGCTTCCGGTAATCGTCCCCCGTCACAACCTGGACAGCAAGGGTAAATGGCACGCTGCGAGCCCTTGCTGACCAGAACGACTCCGGGCAGGCCGAACCGTCAGGCGATACGAAGACGAAATTCACACTGACGGAGAAACGACCATGACGATGAACCTGCACACCCCGACAACCGCCCCTAAAGCTGCACCGGCGACCAGCGTATCCCCGCTGGAGCAGTCAGGCTCCCCAAAAACGAAATTTCCTGAAATCAAAACCGTCAAAACGGCGGTGGTTAAACTGATCAGCGACATCGAGGGCAACCTCGATCAGCGTCTGGCATATCGCGAGGCCGTAGAGGGATTGTGCCAGGAGGCGGCCAACCGGATAACCCAGTGCATGCATTCACGCAGTACAGGGCAGACGCTACGTGATCTCCGCGAGCTGCTGTCGGTGACGCTGGACACCATTATCGTGGTGGAGTTTGAAGGGGAGCAGACCCGTCTCAACTATGGCGGACGTTCAGCAGAAGACGTGATCGCCATGCTGAAAGCGCTGCATCTTGAAGGGCGCAAAGCCTGGCTGGAAGTGGAGTAAAAAAAAAGCCCCGTCCGCAGACGGGGCTGATTCAGTACAGGGCATTCAGCGGGATGCCCTCATCCCACAGGCGGTTAAATTCTCGCTGGTACGCCTCCGCCAGCTGCGGCGCATCTTCGATCAGCAGCACGTTTTCCGCGTTGCGCGAAACGGCGCTTGCCGTGTAGTTAAACGACCCGGTCTGGACGTTTTTGCCGTCGATCACCATAAACTTGTTGTGCATGATGGCGTAACGGCCGTTAAGGTGCACCGGCACGCCCTGGTTTATCAGATACGTCACGGCGGTGTAGCGGTCGCTGTTCGCCTTTTCGTCGGCCACCACGCGCACGGCCACGCCGCGCCGGTTAGCACCGGCGAGCGCCGTCGCGACCGGCTTACTGGTGAAGCTGTAGGCCGCGACGTCAATGCTCTGCCTGGCGTTGTTTATGGCGCCGAGCACGATTTCAAGAGCAGGGCGCCCGTCAGACGGCGAAAAACCCGCCGTCAGGACGGGCGCGGCGGTGGCGAACGCGGGCACGCAGAGGGCGGCGGCCAGCACCAGAAGGGTGGTTTTACGCATAGTTGTCCAGCTCCAGGTTTTTCAGTTCATCGAGGGTGTAAAAGCGGAAAACGTCGCGGTGTTTTGCCTCCAGTTGCACATGCTGGTTTTTCACGATCACGCTGGCGATGCTGTCGAAAATAATCTTCAGGGCGCGCTTTTTCGCCTCGTCCGGGGCGACGTAAAACGCGTACCGCCATTTTTTATCGCTGATAGCCAGCAGGTGGCTCGCCATGATGGACTGATAGCGCGCCTTTGTTTTGATACGTCGTTCGGTTTCAACGGCGATCAGCCTGCCGTCCGGCAGGCTGATAAGCCCGTCGGGACGGTGTTTGACGCTGTACTGACTGAGGAACGTTGAACGGTCGCCGTTAATCCACCCTGTCGCGCCGTTCTTCTCCAGCGTAAGGCGCACTAGCTGGTTATCAAGGTGATGGTCGAGTGACCAGCCGGTCAGGCGGTAGGGTTCAAAGCGGGCGGGCATTATGTTGTCGTCCGCCGTGAGGATAACGGCCAGCCCGTCGGTGGTAATGCCCCACAGGGATATTCTCGACGCGCGGGATTCATGCACGTGCTTCTGAATCAGCCCCATTTTCTCCACCTTCACCAACAACCGGTAGAGAGGGCGGTCAGATTTAAAATCAAAAAGCAGCTTTATGATTTGAAAATCGCTGTAGGTTTCCTCCTTGAGAAAATTCAGCAGTACGCGAATTTTTTCAGTGCTGCGTGCATAACGTTCCTGATACGACGAAATAAGCATAGAAACTCCTTATTTTATAAATCCAGCAACGAATGCATTTCGTCATTTGGAGCGGGCTGTGATGCCATCAGCCACTCCTCGTCAGGTTGCACCGGCGGAGTGGGTATTGGCGTTGCTGAGGGTTTTTTGGTGGTTGTTGCGCTGACCGGAATAATGTCAGGTGCCGGAACTGCTGGAGCCGTTTTATCAAAATCCAGATCCAGCACCGGTTTAACTTCTGCCACCGTAGCGACTGCGACCGGCGGCAGGGTAAACAGCTCCAGTGGGGCTTTTTTAACCTTGAGCGGTGAGATTAACGACGGGAACGCGAGCGCGTTCTGGCTGAAGATATAGCTGACGAACTTCGGCAGGTTCTGGAGCATATTGCTGTCGATGTAATAGCTTTCCGCCTGCCGAAGCATGCGCTCGTTATCGACTTTTTCTGTCAGCACCGCCGTGGTGGTGACTTTCCGGCTTTCATCATCGACTAAAATCGTGCCCGACATGCGCGCAATCCATTCGGCGGTGTCTGGATCCTGAAGTTTATATACCAGCTTAAACTTGCAGTTTTCCACAACCGCCCCAACCACGGCGTCGCCGTTTAAATCCGCCGGACAGTCGCGCAGGTCGGCAATTGACTGGTGCGCCATTAATATATGGACGCCTTTATCGCGTGCCGCGCCTAACCCTTCGAGCGCCGGTTTGGACAGGTGATATTTCACCTCGTCCTTAAAGATGGCGATGGGGCGGATATTCCCCGCGACGCGGCCGCGCAATTCCGCGAGCTGGAACAGGCGAACTAAAATCATGCGCTGCGCGGTAATGATTTTAGAGTTACGCATCGAACCGATGATATAGCAGCAGCCGCCCTTGTCGAAAATCTCCTTCAGCGCAAAACCGCCTGGCGCGTTAATGCTGTTGAGCATTGCCAGCTCCTCGGTTTTACCGTGAAAGGCTTTAATCGTCTCGCCAATGCCCTGAACATAATCGCCGTTATAAATATCCCGCACGGTTGCGCCCGGATTATCCTTCACGAACTGCGCCGCCGTTCTCGCCGCCTTGCGGTCGTCGATACGGTAAAAATCCGCCGCCTCGCCTTTTTCCGCCAGACTGAAACCGGCCACGAATAATTCCTCCAGATGGTCGGCGGTGATACCGTCGATAAGGTTCATCTGGTATTCCTGTTTATTCAGGTCGATAAGCACAAAGGGTTTTCCGGCGTCCGCGCACGCTTTTTTATACAGGTGCGGTGCCCACTCGTCGTTTTTGGGGTCGAGAACAAAAACGCCCTCGTCGGCGAGGATGCTCTGATAAAGCAGAATACCGGTTACGACGCCTTTACCGGCACCAGTGGTGCCGATAATGTCGGCGTGCTGGGTCTGCCATTCTTTTAACGGAATATATTGCGGCTCACCCTCGCGGCTCAGCCCGATAAAAATCCCCTTATTCAGATCGATGTAATCCATCGGATCGTATTCTGTGGTGACGGGTAAAATTTCTTTTACCCGGCGAACGTCGGTTCTGCGGTCGCGCTCCATGCTGGTTTTTTTCACCATGCCGCGTTTGACCTTATCAAATTCAGGCGAGATCAAACGCCGTAAAAACACGTGCAGAATAAAACCGGCGACGGTAAACAGTAGCGCCATTGTCCAGGTAAGCAGCGGCGGACTGGCGATATCTTCCCGGCCATAAATGCGCTGTAAAAACCAGACGGCCACTGGCGCTATCGAGCCGAAAACAAAACAGATCATGGAAAGCAGAATTAAGATCCTTTGCAGAAACGTCGGCTTTTCCTGACCGCCGTGTTTCGCAGAAAATATAAAAGGCAGCATGACGCCGGACAGCAGCGCTAACGCCAGTTGATGCGCCTGCAAAAAGGCGATAAAGGCCAGGACGGCATTTGCTATCGGCGACAGCAAATGATTCAGTTTGTCGAATATCACGATATTCTCCTTCACTTAAATTCGGTCAGCACCATCGGTCAGTCAGAACGGTCACAGGTTGTGATCGTTCTGACTGACCGATTCCATGCTGCAAAAGAAGTGGCCGCTAAGCGGCCATGATCGCAGGAGGTACACTCCCGCGATCTAACGGCGTGCGGCATTACGCGCGGGCTGGACGCCCTTACTGCATGTCGCATGGGGGTAATGTCCTGGCTGAACGCCCGGCCAAAACCCCCAAGGTCAAAAGAGGCCACACCGTCGCGCGCTACGCGCGACCACCCCCTAAAAGACGCCTGTTTTAGCCCTTTTCTTCGCCTTGTTCGTTCCTCACAAGACGAATTAAAGGGAAACTAGGCTTTTTAGGGGGTGGTCGCGCCACGCTACCGGCTTTTGGCCGGAGACTTAGGCACGACGGTGTGGGGGGCAAGCCCCCCAAATAAACCGACGCGTGGGCGCGTCTTTTTGCTCGCTGGGGCGGCAAAATTTATTCGGCCCCCCCCGGCTTTTTTCGGCTCACTTGGGGTGAGCGCTCAAAAAGTGGAATCGGCGACGCAAATTAGCAATTTCTTCGAAATTGAATTTACTCGCCTCCTGCCACTTCGCAGACTCAGGCGGCCTGTCGATTAGCAATTTTTTCAAAATTGAATCGCCATGCTCGCCAGTCTTCGAAGCCCGAAAAGCCAGGTCAAAACCGACCCTGTGCCGTTGTTAGTCGGTGGTAATAAGGAAGGATTCAAGAGGTTTTCCGGCGTCAAGTTCTTGCTGAATTACAACCGGCACGCGTCCGACGCCTGACCATTTTTTATGCACGCCGTTTTCAAAATACTGATATTTAGCTTTGCGTTTTGCCGACTTTTTGGCGGGAGTTGTACTAACCAGCTCTGTCGGTGAAAAGCCCTCCGATTCAATCAGCGCCAGCAATTCATTGCGCTTTTCTTCCCGCTGTCGGCGTAGCTTTTCCTGCTCGATATGCTCTGCGCGTTTTTCATCAAGCGCTGCTGAAATACGTGCACTCAGCATCTCCAGAAAGGCAAAATCACTTTCACGTAAAAACTTTTTCAGCGCGCGCTCTGAGGTTAATTCGTCCTGGATACGGTTCATAATTTCAGCTCCTTCGGCATAGATAAGTTCAATCCTTTCAGCGGATCGCGTGGTGGATATTCAAAACCGAGTTCCCCGGTTTGCGCGTTTTTCAGCGTGACGATCATCGAATAGGTGTCGTCGTTTTTCTTCGATTTAAAACCTTTAATAACGTCGGTTTTGCCCTTGCCGATTAACTTCTCGGCCTGTTTTTCCGTCAGCTTTTTGCCGCGCACTTCCAGCCATATTTTGAACTGACAGCCCGTACAGGCGCAGGTTTTCGGCGTCATAACCAGCTCAGAACCGCACGACGGACATTTAACCGCGATGCGGTTAAGCGCCGTTTTAACGGGCTGTTTTTCCGTCGCGCTGATGGCAATATCGGCGCTCTCAACCAAGCGGGAAACTTCCGCGTAAAGACCATCAATAAAGCGCTCGATGGTCATTTCGCCGGTTTCAACCGCCGCCTGTTTTTCAGCCCATACGGCGGTCATATCCGGCTGCGTCACCGAGTCGGGCAGGGCATCAATTAACGCCAGCCCGGCGGCAGTTGGGATAAATTTGCCCTTTTCCACGGTGATGTAATCGCGGGTTTTCAGCGTCTCAATAATAGCCGCGCGGGTCGCCGGTGTGCCGATGCCGCCGTGTTCATCTTTTTTGTCTTTATCCTTCTCCTTGAGCAATTTTTTAATGCGCGGATCGGCGACAAAATCGGCCACGCGAACGAGGGCAGCGAGCAGGGTCGCCTCGGTAAACAGCGGCAGCGGTTTAGTTTTTTTCTCCGAAATCACCACCTCGCGGCAGGTTAATGTCGCCCCGGTTTGCAGGCGGCTGATGGCCTCAAACGAGGTGCTGTTTTCGTCCTCCTCGTCGTCTTCTTCCGCGTCGTTCAGGAACGTCGTAAAACCCGCATCGGTGATTTTACGCGCCGAGACTTTAAACATCTCGTCACCGCATTTAATCTCCGCGATCGACTCGTCATAGCGCTTTTTCGCCACGAACTGCGCGAGATAAAACTGCGCGATGGTGAGATAAACCGCCTTTTCCTTGTCGGTAAGGCGGCTTAAATCCGGCATGTTCGTCGTCGGGATAATGGCGGTGTGGGCGGTGACTTTTTTACTGTCAAACGCCGCACTTTTTTGCGCCGTGTCGGTGGTAAGGCCGTTAAAAACGTCGAGCGTTTTTAAGGCCGCCACCACCTGTGGCGCGTCGTTGAATTGTTCATCGGACAGATAAGAACAGTCAGAGCGGTTGTAGGTAATGTATTTACTGTCCTTGAGCTTCTGCGTGATATCGAGCGTCTGCTGCGCGGTCAGTTTGTGCCTGCGGTTCATATACACTTGGAGGCGCAGCAGGTTAAACGGCAGCGGTGCGGCCGTGGTTTTTCCCCGGTCGGTGGCGGCCGCGAGCACGCTGGCCGGTTTTCCGGCCAGAGCCCTCGCGAGTCCTTCCCCCCAGGCCTTATCCGTCAGCCGCTTTTTATCGTCCACCGGCGCGTATTCGGACGTCTGCCAGCGGGCGCAGACAACGTCCGTACCGCTGATAAACTGCCCTGCGAGCTGGTAGTAAAACGCCTCGCTGTGCGCCTGATTGTCGCGCCACCGGCGCACAATCATTCCCAGCACCGGCGTCTGGACGCGGCCAACCGAAATCGTGCCCTTATAGCCCTTATCGCGGGCTTTGAGGGTGTAACAGCGGCTCATACTGAAGCCAAAAATCGCGTCTCCTGCGCTGCGCATCAGGGCTTTCAGGTACATCCCACGAAAATCGCTGTTATCGCGCAGGGAGTTGATGGCTTTTTTCACCGCTGGCGCGGTGTTGTCGTTAATAAGCGCCCGTTTCACCGGCGCGGTGTTTCCGGCGAACTCCAGCACCTCGTCAACCAGGAGCTGCCCCTCGTCGTCCGGGTCGCCGCAGTGGACAACCATTTTGATATCCGGGCGCCGAATCAGCTTCACCAGGGTATTAGCCTGCTTTGCCACGCTCGCTTTTGGCTGAAGCTGTACCGGGTACAGCTTCAGCGGCAGGGTGTCGAGCGACCAGGTGGCGTAGGCCGGGTTGATCGTCTCCGGGGGCACCATTTCCAGCACGTGGCCGACGCAGTAGCTCACGATATCGGTCGCCGATTCGGCATAGCCGTCGTGCCGGGTGAAGTTGCCGCCCAGCGCTTTCGCGATATCGCTCGCGACTGCGGGTTTTTCTGCAATCCACAGTCTCATTCTTGATCTCTCCTGATTTCATCCATCGTTTCGAAGTACATCATTCGACTTTCCTGAAAGTCGTTATCAGACAGACTAAAGCCATGATCCGCCGCTACTGTCATGAACGTCTCAGCATCACGGACGCTGAGACTGGTCAGAACATCGTGCAATTCGCACAGGGCGCGATATTGGTAGATTTCGTAATGCAGGCCGCAGCCGCGATGCGCTTCTTTCTCGATGCGAGAAATCAGGCTCGCGGCACTAACGGAATCACCACGCACATGCGGCCACGGCGGGGCTATAAATCCGGTTTTTGTTGCCATTGGAGTGCATCCTTATCGTCGAGTTTTTCCCATTCCGCCGCCTCGTCGTCGCTCAGCGGAACGGTGTAAAAGAAGACCGGCATACTGAGCACGGAGCGGAAGAACGACTGACGTTCTGCTGGTAATGCCTGGAAGGTCGGCGAGTGCTGCGCGGCGAGCTGGACGAGTTCGGACGTGTTGGCCTGAAAATGATCCTGTTTCTGGCTGATTTCCGACAAAACGAGCAGCACCGTCTGCAAATCACCTGCAGGAAGCTCCTCATCTTTCAGCAGCCCGGAAAAGTTATTAATAGAAACGGTTTGATTAATCACGTGGTGTCTCCTTTACGGCTGCCGTTTTACCAACCGTTCATACGGCC
>NZ_CP114804.1:0-106254 GCF_027919895.1 Citrobacter sp. 21OH12SH02A-Citro | reverse complement strand
GAATGTTATCGAGTGGCTTTAAACAAATTGTTATCTTATTGGTTTAAACAAGGTACTCAACTCAATGAAAAGGTGGGGATTTCTCCCCACACTCATCAGATTTTGCACGCGCCATCGCACTCATCTTCTGGCTCAACAACCTCCGCAACTGAAGGTTCGGACACCTGATCGTCGTCGTCACGCTTACCAGCGCCATCACGCGTGTTGTGGTAATAAAGCGTCTTCACACCTTGCTGATACGCAAACAGCAGATCTTCCAGCAGCTTCATCATTGGAACCTTGTCGCCAGGGAAGCGAGTCGGGTCGTAGTTGGTGTTCGCAGAGATGGCCTGATCGAAGAACTTCTGAATGATGGCCACCTTAGTCAGATAGCCGCGGTTATCAGGCATATCCCACAGGTACTCGTACTGGTCTTTCAGTTGCGCGAAGTCCGGAACGACCATCTTCACGATGCCGTCTTTGGAAGACTTCACGGACACCGGGCCGCGGGGCGGCTCAATACCATTGGTGGAGTTGGTGATCTGGCTGGACGTCTCACACGGCATTTGAGCGGTCAGAGTGGAGTTACGCAGACCATGCTCACGGATACGGCCACGCAGTTCTTCCCACGGCATTTTCAGCTCGAAAGAGGTCTCCGGGTTGGTATCCAGCGTTTTGCGATAGTGGTCGACTGGCAGCTGGCCCTGTGCATATTTGGTGTGGGAGAACCAGTCACATGCACCTTTCGCTTCGGCCAGTCGGCAGCTCGCATCGAGCAGGTAGTACTGAATGGCTTCGAAGGTCTCATGCACCAGCTGGTTGCCTGCAGCGTCAGAGTAGTTAAAACCGTTCTTCGCCAGATAGTAGGCAAAGTTTGTCACGCCAATACCCAGACTACGACGAGCTTTAGCCGGGATTTCTGCAGCAGCCATCGGGTAGTCCTGATAGTCGAGCAGAGAGTCCAGTGCCGCCACAGCGTAAAACGCCACGTCTTTCAGTGAGTCCAGCGTGCGGATCGCGCCCAGGTTGAACGCAGACAGAGTGCAAAGCGCGATTTCCCCGTTCGGATCGTCAGTGAACGCCAGTGGCTTGGTCGGTAGCGTGATCTCCATACAGAGATTGGACTGGTGTACCGGTGCAATTTCCGGAACGAATGCGCCGTGATCGTTCATGTGGTCGACGTTGGCAATGTAAACGCGACCAGTAGAGGCACGCTCCTGCATCAGCGTAGAGAACAGGTCGACGGCCGGGATAGATTTCTTACGAATGCTCTCGTCGGCTTCGTACTTCAGGTACAGCTCTTCGAACTTGTCCTGATCAACAAAGAACGCGTCGTACAGGCCCGGCACATCGTGTGGGCTGAACAGCGTAATATTTTCGTTGCGCACCAGGCGGCGATACATCAGACGGTTAATCATCACGCCATAGTCGAGATGACGAACGCGGTTCTCTTCAATGCCACGGTTGTTTTTCAGTACCAGCAGACTTTCAACTTCCAAGTGCCAGATCGGATAGAACGCTGTAGCAGCGCCGCCGCGAACACCGCCCTGAGAGCAGGATTTCACAGCTGTCTGGAAGTGTTTCAGGAATGGAATAACGCCAGTGTGGGTGGCCTCGCCATTGCGGATCTCACTTCCCAGCGCACGCAGACGCCCAAAGCCAATACCAATGCCCGCGCGACGTGACACGTAGTCAATGATTGCGGAAGACGCAGCGCTAATCCCTTTCAGACTATCAGCTGCTTCAATCAGCACGCAGCTGGAGAACTGGCGAGTAGGGGTGCGCACGCCGGCCATAATTGGCGTTGGCAGAGACAGCTTGAATGTACTGGTCACATCGTAGAAGCCTTTGACCATCTCCAGACGCGTCTTACCGGCGCAGCCATCTTCCCAATTCTGGAACAGGCACATGCCGACCAGCATGTAGAGTTGCTGTGGCCCTTCGTAGATAGCGCCAGTTACTCGGTTTTGAACGAGATACTTGCTCGCCAGCTGCACGGTGGCGGCATAGCCGAAGTATTCGTCGCGCTTAGGCTTGATGTACACGCCCAGCTCGGCAATTTCTTCCTGAGAGTAGTACTTGAGAAGGTCTTCATCGTAAACGCCACGACTGACGTTGCTGACGATGTGATTGTAGAAATTCGGGTAGTCATACTGGCCGAAGGCGTCCTTGCGGATCTTGAACAGGCTCAGTCGCGCGGCAACCTGCGAGTAGTTCGGGGTTTCCGGAGAGATCAGATCGGCAGCGGACTTCACCAGCGCTTCATGCAGCTGGCAGGTGGTCATTCCGTCGAAAATGCTGGCAGCGGCGCCCATAGCGACAGCAGACGCGCTAACGTTGCGAATGTTTTCGACTCCCCACATCACAACGCGGTTGTATTTTTCCTCTGACAACGGCTCTGTGGAACCGTTACGTTTTACGATGCTTATCATGTATCACCCAATAAAAAAGGCCACTAAATATAGTGGCCTCATGTTAATAGATAAGCACCTACCTATCAATTACCGACTTATAAAATTCCTGCAAGAACATCGCGAACCTGACGGAATTGATCAGTTTGCATACCGGTGTAAATCGACGCGACAGCGTCCGCAAGGTGCTCGTTTTTATTCACCAGCACTTCCTTACCAGATTGCTTCCGGCGCAACCACGGGGCGTTTGGCTGCTTCTGCGTAGCCCACTGAATGATCTCTTCCTTCGACGTGGTCAGCTTATTCCCGACATAGTGCTTAATCTCGTTTGGCGTGACCTGTATCAGTGGCTTATCCACGCACGCCAGTACGCCAATGCAGATGCCGTATGAGGTTTGTGCGCGACTGGACTGGCTACCAACCGGCAACTCGCAAAACACCATATGAGCCTGCTCGATTATGGGCTTGGCGGTACGCCAGATTTCGTTAGCGCGGCGCAGATCGTCGCTGTTTACGCGAACCGTCTTCTTGTTGCCACCAGCTTTGGTTTCCACCAATGTCAGGCCATGAATGTCCAGCTTATCCGTTTCCAGATCCAGCGTGCCAATCGCCAGGCCAAAATTGCTCATTGAAGGGTCGACGCCGACCACACGAATGGTTTTACTCATTTTGGTCTCCTTACCACGTAGCCCAGGTTGGGCATTCCAATAGTTTCTGTTCAAGTGTCTTCTCCGGCTCGCGAGTTGGCGGCTTCGGAATGTCGCTAACAACATGAATGCTATCGTTGGTTAGAACGCCTGCAGCAATATCTGCATCAATCATGCTCTGGCCGATGAAATGCCGCATGATGTCGATCAGATGGCGTGCAGTCGTTTCATTCGCGCTGAATACATGGGGGAGAAGAACTTCAATAACCGCTACTTCACATCCCTCCTCGTATAAGCAGAGTTTCGCCCGCTTTGAAATTGGCGCGTGTCGGTCATAGTCAACAGAGAAGCTGACGAAAGCAGCACCAGGCATTGCAACGTGATCCGCGCGTGCGTTAGCGTGTCGAATCAGATTAGTGAATGCGGTGCTGATGTGCGTCTCCATCGCATTGAAGAGCGCATTTTCTTGGATGTTCAGCGTTCCGGTTTCAGGAATCACAACGAACCCCGGCCCAGAATGTGGGAGATATCCACCTTCCGTAAATGGATTAATAAGGATCGGCGCAGTGCTTCCTGACGGCAGCATAGACAAACTCGGCATCAACGGAGTCGATGACAACAGACTGGTTAATACCGAGAACTGGTCGTCATTGATGTTTTCGTTTTTCCACAAAAGTGCAGGCGCAGCTGCTTTTGCCGTATGGTGGTTTATCAGCTTTATAGACTGCATCACGGCAAACATCTGCAAAAACTGCGTTCGGCTCAAGTTAAACGACATAGCTGCGACCCTCTTTGACTTCGACTGTGATGGTTTCCCGGAACCACGATTTCATCTCTTTGTGGGAAATGATCATCACTGTGCCGCGTTCACGCGCTTTGGCTTCCAGAATCCCCATGAGACGCTCCAGACCGGCAGTGTCGAGCGCGTCGTCAATTTCATCCCCGATAAACAGCTCGATATTCTTACTGGCGCGACTGGCAACCAGATCCTGCAAAGCAAGAGAGCACGCAATGCGTACCTTACGCTTCTCGCCACCAGACAACGTCTGGAAGGATTTGCTGGAGCCTGTTTTGGTTACGCTGATATTGAATTTGTCGCGATACTCGCCTTTCTTCGTTGTCTCCATTGTCGACCATTCGGCAACGATATTGCCGTCCGACAGCGTGTTGAGATACTCCGCAGTCCTGATGTTCAGGAAAGGCGTAACAGAAGTCAGGATGTGTGAACGCACGCCAGATGGGGAGTAAACCTGGCGAGCTTTCTCCAGCAACAGAGCCTGTTCCTGAATGCTTTTTAACTCTTTTTTAAGTACTGCATGATTAGATTTATTGGCAGCCAGGTTGTCTTCATGGCGCTTAATGACAGCCAGAAATGGGTTTACCTCTGCCATGATGCGATTCACGTCAGTACGCGCCCGCGCCACCATCGCTTCGACGGCCACAACTTCACGTTCGCGATGACGCAGCGCACTTAGCTCATTGGTCAGGCGTTCGATTCTGGCGATGATTTCTGAGACATCGGGTGTGGCCGCGACCAGTGCAGACTCGATGCCGAGCGCTTTCTCAAGACGAGCTTTGTGTTGAGCCACTGCCGCTGCTGATGCCTGCGCCTGGCCGATCTCATTACGCGCTTGTTCAATGAAACTCTCCTTCACGGTGGACAAATCTTCTTCGCAGTAGGGCTTTCCGCACGTAACACAAGGTGCTCCGACCTTTGTGTTGACCTCTTCTGCTTTGCTTTTAAACGAGCGAGCACGGTTCATGGACTCGTTCTGTGCCGCTTCTGAAGTGCGGATGCTTGAGCGGATCTCCGTAATCGCACCGCGCACCTTCAGCAGTTTGGCGTCATGCTCTTCTTTGGAGGCCAGCTTGCTGCGTTCGCCAGCAATCGCGTTTTCCGTATCCCGGATCTGTTCCGGCAGCGAGCGAATTTCCATCACGACTTCGGACAGCGTTACCTCCGCGCCAGCCAAATCGACGCGGGCCTTGTCCAGACGTTCGCCGCGATCGCGTTCCCAACTATCAGAGGACGCTTTGGCCGCCTCAATCTCTGACTGCGCGGTCTCGATAAGCGTGAGACAGGCGTCCATTTTGGATTTGGTAACATCCATGCGTGCGGCAGCTGCATTAGCACGCTCGCGAGCAATGGCATAGGCTCGCGTTAACCGGTCGACGCCAGCGGCTTCTTCAACGATGGTTTTGAGGTTCTTGTCGGACATACCCGGCAGATCTGGCATTGCTTCCTGACTGGCGTAGATGGACGCCATGAACACCTCTTTCGATGCACCAATCAGGCGTTCAACGAACTCCTGCGTCAGTGTGTCTTTGCCTTTGGTCATATCACCGTCTTCGCCACGGACGATCAGCCGGTTCTTGAACTCTTTGTGTTTGCGGTGGCGAATGATGGCGTAACGCTTTCCTTCATCCTCAACAGTCACCATCACGCGACAGTTTTTCTCGTGGCCTGTAGAGAGCACGTCGTCACCTTTGACGCCATGCGCAGTTTCGCCATACAGACACCACATCAGGCTGTTCATCAAAGTCGATTTGCCCGCGCCATTGCTGGCAGCGGAAGAGTCGCCACTGTTAACACCCTGAATGAGCACCAGACCGCGTTGGTCTAACTCAACTTCGGCGCTGGCTAACGCCATGAAGTTCTCAACCTGGAGCTTTAGAAATTTCATACAATGCCTCTAACTTTTTGATTCAAATGCTGGCCTTTTCGCAGTTGAAACTCCGTGTGGGCTGGGAAAGATCGGCGTTTCAGTACGCCTTGTTTGCTCAGTCTTCCCAGATAAAACGCCACAGGGTTTCCGTTGGGTGGGTAGGGCTTGTGGAACATCACCGTCTGGCCTCGTTCAAGTCTTTTCATCGTGGAGATGAAGTCCCGAAAGCTCCCAGAATGGCTCGTACTCACATTGCCTCCGCACTCTCCGCTTCGGTCAGGATCTCCTGACACAGCATGTCCAGCTTGCTCAGGTCGAAGCCGCCGTCAGTGTCGTGAACAATCTTGCAGTACGCCGCGACGGACTCGCCCAGGCTGTCTATTTTGCTGGTCTCCGCAGTACTGGCAGTGCCTTCCATCATCGATGCCTTGCGGATGAAGTTGCAGACGACACCCTTCGCGCCCATTGTTTTCAGGACGTTCTGGATTTTGATGCCTTCTTCATCGCTCTCCACAACGGCACGGAAGCGCACGTAGTTACCGCGAATTTGGTCGTCTTCCACATCGTCCTCAAGGTTGACGAACTTGGGTGCGGAGGTTTCGTGGTGGGTGAATGTGCCGTCAGGGTTGACGATCATGAAGCCAGCCAGCGAACCAACATCGCCCCAATTCTGGTGCGTCAGCGCCCCGATGCTAACCACTCCAGGCAGCACTTCTTTGTGGTTGTGGTAGTGTCCGGACAGCAACAAACGGAAGCCGATATCTTTCAGTTCCTGTGCGTCGATGCCGACATCTGGCATGGTGGGGATCGCTTTGTTGATCGAGGTATGCACAACGACATCGTGATTGTCGCCATCCAGCCCGGAACGCAGTGTTTTGAGGTCGCTGATAAGCTCTGCGTGATTATTGCGCCAGCTAATCAGGTGGACGGTTACGTCGCCCATTTTGATGGAGTGAGGACGTTTGCCGCAGACGATTTCCACACCGATTGAGCGCAGAGAGGCAGCTGCGTTGGCGCTGTATACGGAATCGTTGGTTTCGAGGTCGTGGTTGCCGGCCAGCATAACCACTTCGAGGCCCAACTCTTTGACGATCCACTCGTAAGTTTCTGTCACGAAATGCAGGACGGAAGGCGATATAGCACCACGAACATGGAAAGTATCACCAGCCACCAGCATGTGCTTGCAGCCCGCAGCTTTCATGGCTTTGGCAGCTTCTTTCGTGGCGTCCAGTTGGATCTCCAGTCGAGAGTTCAGCCCGTCAGCGTTTGTTGTCGCAAAAGCATCCCAACGATGATAATGGGGATCTGATATCACCCCGTATGGCAATGTCATGTGTCTTTTCCTTTGTGGTTATTTTGATACAGATGTTAAGCGTGTTTGAGAGGCGAACAACCCAGACAACACGGCACAGAAGAAAATCTACAGGCACATGATTATGACAAAATATATAAGTAAATACCTACTTATTTTTATGGTGGTGACAATATCTCAACCGTATGGGGGGCTTATTACTTCGGATCGCGAAACAGCATCTGCGTGCCTTTGGGGGACGTGTCGAAAAGGTGAAAACCTCTGCGTTTTAGCATGTCGGCCATTTGCGAGGATTTGACATAGCACTTCGCCATCATCGGCTGGCTCGGGTTTGAATCGATCATGTCGGACAGCAGCATTGACCCATAGCCTTTCCCGCGTAGATCTTTGACGATACTGATGGCACGGAGTTCAAGTCGTGGCGCACCGGTTGGATCGAGTGCGGCACAGAACCAGATTAGCCCTGCTTTTTTGTCATCAGAACGGCGCAGCAGGATGTAGATAAAATGCCCCGAGTATTGACCCTGCTCGTTCGTCTTGATTGCCAGCCTGGTCTGCTTCTCAAAGGTTTTACAGCCCTTAGACGTGAGGATTTCTTCGTAGAAGTGACCTTTACGCGCGCCGTCTTCAAACTCACCCATGATAAATGGCATGTCTGCCACAGTTGCTGCCCTTGAATAAAATTCACTCATGTATTAATCCCTAAAGCTCTCAGTGTCTTTCTAAGACACCATATTTTATGCCCCGGTAAAACCATGAGTTTACGTTTAAAACGTCTCAGGGGGCTTCTGACGCGCTACGCTGATGTTTATTACCCCAGCTTTTGGACGAGGGTCGACAAGATTCAACTCTTCAGCACTGTGATACTCCGTATCGAACTCCCGATCGACATGGCGAATGTAGATGGCCGTGAGAAGGCTGTCGTCGTTCAGGAAGTGTCCGTAGGATTTGCGGATCACTTCGCCAACCTTCTCGATCTTCTCTCCACCCATGCAGAGATGGTTAAACCGGCTGTGTTTCCGCAGCATCTCATGCACCGGGCCTGAGTAGACCTTATCGACTCTCCCGAACCGGATGATATTTCCAGTATCAGCCTCAACCAGACAAACGAGCTTGCCAGGTTCGACCCGGTCTCGCCATGTTACACCAGAGCGGAGTGTGTTGAAGTAGGGAGCGTCTAATCCGATGATCGGTTTACGAAATGCCATCAGTGGCACGTAACGTATGCAACTATTCAGGTGGAAGTGCGCACCGGCGTCGTGGAGTTTGAGCCGGGTTTCGTTAATCGGGCACTTCGACGCAATGCCACACAGGTCGCAGAGCAACTTCTGTTTGTTCAGGCTAGTGTTCGATTCAATGGTGTAGGAGCCATCTTCAAGACGGCGAACCCAGCGCGTGCGTTTGAGATCCATAATTCTTATTCAAATAGTTTTGTCCTGGGCAACGATAACTGACAAGGCGCACCGATGTTTGCAAATGCCTGTTTTACTTATACCCATTATTCACAGGACCGATCCAATAATTAGATCCCCAGAGAGATCCTACAGAAGATCAAAAGAGATCCCCGATCGTCTCCAGCCGTTGCGGTTACTGGCCTGAGAGGGGGTTACTATCCACTATGGGGAGGAAAATAACCTCTGTAGAGAGCATAATAACCGCTATGAAGAGCAAAACAACCTCTCTGGAGAGTGGTCGGTATCCACTGTAGTGAGTAGGAGACATTGTCTTAACTGGATAACTCAGTGCCTGTATTTCTACGTCAGGTGGCTGATATTCATAGAGATGTTGGAAGTTTTGCGTTCAGGCGTGTTTGTTTCGACCACACATCATCCCCAGAAGGGGAGTGATGGCTGGTTTTGCAATTACCTGATTTTTATACACAGGCCCGATCCAGTAATTCAGATCCCAAAGAGAAACAAAGAGACCCACAAAGACCCAAAAAGATCCCCGCACCCCGCAAACCGTTGTCCCACAGGGCCTTAGAGGTGATCGATATCCACTATAGAGAGAAGATCAGCCACTATGAAGAGCAAACCAACCACTGTAGAGAGTAGAAAAACCACTATAGGCGGTAGGATAACCGCTGTGATGAGTGCTACTATCCACTGTAATCAGCAAAGGCCACCAAAGCGGTCGAATAAAAAGAGACACTTGGAATGAGTGAAAACGGCAATAAAAACATAGCGATCGTTGAAGCATTCTCAGAAACAGACAAAAAGACCGGTGAAGTTGTTACGTTAGTTCCTAACACCAACAACACAGTTCAGCCTGTTGCTCTGATGCGTCTTGGTCTCTTTGTTCCGACGCTGAAATCGACCGCCAGGGGCAGAAAGGGGCAAATGGTCTCTATGGACGCCTCTGCTGAACTCAAACAGCTGTCTCTGGCCAAAGCCGAAGGGTACGAGGACATAAGGATCTCCGGCGTTCGTCTGGATATGGATAACGACTTCAAAACGTGGGTAGGCATCATCCACGCGTTCGCCAAGCACAAGGTTGTTGGCGACACCGTCACGTTACCGTTCGTCGAGTTCGTCAGGCTCTGTGGCATACCAACGGCCAGATCGTCCGCGAAGTTACGCAAGCGCCTGGACAGTTCTCTAACTCGTATTGCCACAAACACTATCTCATTCCGCAGTAAAGGCTCTGATGAGTATTACGTGACGCACCTTGTGCAGACAGCAAAGTACAGCACAAAGAACGACACGGTCTCGCTGCAGGCTGATCCTAAGATTTTCGAACTCTACCAGTTCGACAAAAAGGTTCTTCTGCAACTCCGGGCAATTAACGAACTCTCCAGAAAAGAATCCGCGCAGGCGCTCTACACCTTCATCGAAAGTTTGCCACCTGACCCGGCACCAATCTCGTTGGCTCGCTTACGCGCCAGACTTAACTTAACCAGCCGCACCATTACCCAGAATGCGACAGTCAGGAAGGCGATGGAGCAACTTCGGGAGATCGGCTATCTCGATTACACCGAAGTGAAGCGCGGCAGCTCGGTCTACTTCATCATCCACTATAGGCGGCCGAAGTTACGCCCGGCATTGCCACCAGCTAAAGCTGCGCCGGAAGAACCAGAAGAGCAGGAAGATAGCTTGCTTGGTGATGATCAGGAGGACATCATCGATGTTGTTCCTGAAGAAAAAGACGGTGAGATGGTCATGTTGAGCAAGGAAGAACTGGCGATTCTCGAAGAGCTACGCAAGGCAAAAGCTCGCAAATAGCCCAACCACTGTAGAGAGTAGAAAGGCTCACTATCCACTGTAGTGAGCCTTTTGTTTATCTGAAATCCGCTATCCACTGTAGTGAGTAACAACAACCGAAGAGTAACCACTGTAGGCAGTAGCGCTCAAATAACGAAATAAATGTTAGTGGTTACAAACCTAGATGAAACAAGGGCTGCGAGGTTAGTGGTCACTGGGTATCTTGTTAAATCCACTCTCTATAGTGGTTATCGTTGTTCCCGTCGTTATTGGCTATCCACTGTGGAGAGCAGAATCGGTTGGCCGTATTTACTAACCACTGTAGTGAGTAGATATCCGCTGAAAACAGTGAAGGTTTACTCTCCATAGTGGATACCCGCTGGAGAACGCATTCCATCACTCTCTATAGTGGTTGTTTGCTGCGGATGAACGCCTGTTTACTCCCTACAGTGGATAGCGACGTCGATAATCGCCACTTTACTCACTACAGTGGATACCGGATGTCACGGCAGGCGTTTTACTCACTACAGTGGTTATGGACCGGATACGCACGCGGTGAGCTGGCTACTCACCGCAGTGGTTAGGGTTATCAGTGGATTTTCTTCAGCAGACCCCAGAGTGTCCCGGCCTTCGTCGTGAGCTTACCTGTTTCCGGATCGTACATGCGCCATTCGCGACGCTGGTGGACAATGACACCGTCCTCACGTTCCAGTCGCTCCAGCACGCCGGGTTGCTTAAACCCTTTGGCACGCCAGTAGCCGCTTGTTTTTTCGATTTCCAGACCTGCCAGTGTAACCGCCATCAACCAACCTCCTTGCAGTCATCGAAAAGGTAGCTGGCGTTCTTCGCGTGAACGCCGTAGACATCACCTGATTTGTTGTAAACGAACTTATCTTCACCCACGCCAGACAGTTTGCCGTTACGTTTGGTGAGATAGGGGGAAGACAGGACGCGATCATCGCGCACAACATAAAACTGTTCGCCGCTGTCCACAACCATCGCGCCGTAGCTGGCTTTGATGACATTGCGGATCACGTCGTTCTTCACTTCGGCCACTGACATCTCACACTCATAGACGTGCGTGTCCGCGTAGACAGGGAGGGAGAGCAGCGCCAGAGCCAGGGCTATTTTCTTCATGCCACGACTCCTTTGATAACGCCGAATGCTGAGTCGAATACCAGCACTACGGCCAGCGCATTAACCATCGCACCATTAACAGGCGCCAGCGCTTTACGGATTGCTCCGGTGAAGATGCAATCGAGCACAAAAGCTATCGAGACAATAAGTAATAAAGTGTCTAATACAGTTTTCATGATAGGTAGATACTAACTTATATATTTTTTGCTGTAAATATCACTCAAAAGTGCTGATGCCTAAGATACGCTCAAGATGAGCCGCGTCTTCATCGCTTACCGGCATCGTGTCGTCGACGTACCAGCAACTACCGTTGTGCCAACAAACACCGTCATCATCGACATACACAGAATCCGCATCCATGCCTGTGTACTCAACGAGATTGCGCTCAATTGCCGCTTGAATTTCTTCATCGTTCAGCCCATCACACTTGACCATGAACAACGGGTAAACGTCATAGTCGGTGCTGGCTGAAATGCGAACCAAAATCTTCATGTGTTTTCTCCTTGTTGGTAAGTACTTATTTATATTAATGTGCGCCATGCGGCGCACAATCATTGTGTTCAGGCTGGTGGAAAGAGCTTCTCCAGCGTGCGGTCGACAGCCTTATCAATGTGCATCAGATGCCAGACGACCATATCTTTGCTTCCCAGACCGCGGGTGTAGATCACGTCGAACTTACGCCAGGCGGCGTGAAACCAGTGCGGTGTATCATCAACCGGCAGATTCTCTCCAGCCTCTTTGAAGTACTTGAGCAGCATGGCCTGTTCAGCGGTGGGCGTCGGGCCAATCTCTTCCGCGTACATTCTGATGAAACGCTGCCAGTCGGCTTCATCTTCTGAAGGTTCCGGTGCGTTCATCTCTGCAATCGCCTCACGCAGCTGCGTCGCCCATTCTGGCTCCGGGAAGCCCTGGGCAATTTCGGTATCCACTACATCCAGCGCAGCGTTGGCCGCGTCATACAGTTTCTTCACGCTTTTTCTCCTGCATTAAAAGGAACACGGTCATTGCCGCTCTGAAAGGGTTAGGGTTCTGGATCAGATGTTGTGGCGTTGAGCTATCCACCGTTCTGTGGGCCGCTCTCCACTCGCCAGGCTGTCTGGCAGGGATTACGCCGATTCTGTGTCGGTAAATAATGTCCCACGCATCTTCCGGATCGTTACACCAGTCGAAGGTTCCGGCTCCGTTCGGGCCGATGGCGACCACTGCTGTGTAATCGCCTTCCTGTGAGCCTTTCCAGCCATATTGTGAGATGAGCGGTCGATGGCCGGTGGCTTCCGCGACCAGGCAGTTAATCTCAAAGTCCGTCATCTCGCTGTAATTTTTCATTCCCGATCTCCTTCTCATCCGTTGCCGAACAACTATGTGGCGTTGTCACTTTGTACTTCTACGGATGGTAATTCCGTATTAGTAACCAATTTGTTTTCTTATTGGTGATAATACGGAAATAAAAAAGGCGTCCAAGTGGACGCCGTATCTTTGAAAAGGCTGTTACTTCAACGCGATAAACGGAGTATTGGCCCCTTCAGTCATGTACTGAGGCAACTGGCCATTCCATTTGTTGATGGCTTCCAGCTCCATGACGTTCGGATTCTGACGTAATGCTTCACCGCGCAACTTGATGGCATCAGCTTCTGCTTGAGCACGCTTGCGGATAGCGTCGGCTTCACCTTCGGCTTGTTCACGCAGCATGTTCGCTTCTGCCTTGCGCTGTTCAACTTCCTGCTGGCGCTGGAGCGTTTTCTGGTTCGCGGTCACTTTGGCATTGATAGATTCGATGACAGTGTCCGGGTAGTCTGGTTTGCCCACCCATGACAGGCTAATAACCTCAATACCTACCGGTGACATTTCTGCCTGAATGTCTTTCAGCGCATTGTCGAGCAGAGACGCCTTGCCACCGTCGATGAACGTGTCGGTAGTCATGCGGCTGGCCAGACGGTTCAGTGAGTCCGCAATCTTCTGGCGCAGATCAGTGTCGGTAATGTCATCAACACCTTTGCGATAGGTCTGGAATACGGTAGTTACTTTGTCGCGATTAACCAGATATGCCACACCAATTTTGTGGCCGATGGCTGTACCGTCGCTCATCTGGAATGTGAACGGCTCATCGTAGGTTTTCATCTGTTTGAAAGTGGGGAAGGTGTACAGTTCGGTATTCAGACCAGTCCACTGACGGCCAACGCCGACAACTTCACCGATACCTTTGTCTTCACCCAATTTGTTTACCTTAATGCCAACGTATCCCGGTTCCACGCGATCGCAGCCGGTCAGACCCATTGTGCAAATAGCAGCCAAAGCCACCGCCAGTAAACCTTTCTTCATTACTTACTTCTCCTTAGTTTTATTGAGTGAGTTGATATACCTGCGGCCAGCTTTTAACAAGGCAACCGGGAAGACTACAGCGATGGCAAGTCCGATAAATAAGGCCAGATCGCTTTTAGCTGAGATAAGCGATGGAACCAGTAAACCGTAGATAAAGCAGACTGATATCACCGCTGAAACAGCCATGAGATAACCCTTGATCATGTGTTTCCTTTTGTCGTTTTGGTGCAGAAATGATAAGTAAGCACTTATATATTTTCAAGTATAAAAAAGGCGTCCAACGGACGCCTTGTGATTACGCTTCTTCTGTCTCTGCTGGGGACGACTCTTTCGCTCGCCGTTCGTCTATCGCCTGGAGTGCTGCGATGATTTCCGGGAGTGGCTTCTCGCGGTACATCTCGACGATCTGCGATTTGGTGTACTTCTTATCGCCAATTTCCACACGCCCGCTGGCGTTCTTGGGCAGGTATCCTTCCTCCAGCATGTACTCAACTAGCGATTCGATGACGTCCAGCCCGCGAGTCGGGTCGAAGTAGAATTTCCATGAGCATTTGCCAAACGGAGGCGCGACTTTGTTTTTAATGCACTCGGCGCCAACGTCCTGTCCGATCTTCTCTTTGCCATCCTTCATGACGGATGCACCCAGACGGATGCGCACCGACGCGTAGAACTTCGGAGAGTCGCCACCCGGAGACGTCGTCGGATCGCCAAACATCACGCCAATTTTGGTACGCACCTGGTTCAAGAAGATGATGCACGCGTTGTACTTACGCGCCCAAAGCGCCAGAGTAGGGAAGTTCGCACTCGTCGCGCGCGCCAGCGCCGTGTTGTCGTTCATGTTCAGCTGATCTTTGTCCTTCGCAGTGCCTTCTGCCATCTTGTCGAACTTCTCAGCCTTCGAGTTCGGAACCATCGACGCCAGAGAGTCGGCAACGATGCAGATAGGGGCTGTTTCCGGGATAAGCTCTTCGTCGCGCACCAGCTTGAGGATTGTGCCGATCAGCTCGACGGAGTCTTCGAAGGTATCCGGCTGTTTGTAAACCCACTGGCCGTCATCTTCGTCGGCGTTCAGTCCGTTCGCTACCGCCAGACCAACGTCGAAACTGTTTTCGTGGTCAAGGAATACGGCCAGACCATCCTGTTTCTGTGCTGACACCATCGCAGCCGTCGCCAAAAAGGTTTTACCGGCGCTTGGTGGCCCGAAGACTTCAACGATACGCCCACACGGAAAACCACCGTTGTAACGTCCGGAAATGGCTTTGTTCAGTGGAGGGAAACCGGAGTCAATCCAGTGGGAGACCTTCTGGATCTCGTCATTGCTGCCGATTTTCTTTTTCAGCGCCAGTGCCAGTGCGGATTTGCCTTTTGCCATGATTAGGCTCCTTTTGATTCGTTGATTCGCTTCGAAGCAGCGGCTTCGTCAAACTTGATTGCGTCGTGGTTCAGGTGTTTGGCGACGCGAGCGATGATCTTCACGACCTGCTCGCTGACCAGCGCGAACTCACGCTCAGTAGCAGAAATGCCAGCAGCGCCCAGAATGTTCGGCAGCGCCACCACAGCGTGCTCGCCGTGGCAGAAGACAATCTCTTTAGCCAGCATGGTTGGCGTAGTTGCCCCGCCATTAATGATGGATTTCAGCATCAGCAGTACCTCTCAAATGGCAGAACAAACACTTCCAGATCTTCCAGAAACGACTGGAAGTTCAGCTCGTAACACATCTGTTCGAAGGCATTCATGTCGCGTGCGCCTTTAATCGACTCGATTTCGCTGGGTGGGAATTTTGTGTCGATAAGGTTCATCAGCATCATGTTGCGCTTAAAGGCTTCGAGCATCCGGTAGCCCGTCTTCTCGTTGAAGGCGTTCTTTGCCAGCTTGTTGAATGCCGTCTTATAGCGACCTTTGTTGATGACAATGGAGCCGTCGTTAATGCCGCGTACCATTGCGGCCACGCTTCCCCATTCATGAAGCAGCTCTTTCGCGCCACCATCACCAATGCCGCCGACGCCTTTGATGTTGTCCGAGTTATCGCCCTGCAACGCTTTCGCTTCCAGAAACGCGCGTGGTGTTGGCAGACCTGTCAGCTCTGCGAACTGTTCGAAGTTCACCTGCTTGTGCTTGGCATCTTCACGCAGGCTTACCCAGCTCACATTCTCGCGAACCAGCTGGAGCCAGTCGCCATCGCCAGTCAGCAGGTAGATATGATCGACGGTCGGCTGCGGAGCCAGGCGAGAGACCAGCATTCCAGCCAGGTCGTCCGCTTCTGCGTCTTTTGCAATGAGTTGGTTAACGCCCAGCGCGGTCATCATTTTCAAGATGTACGGCTTCTGGATGGCAAAGCCTTCTTTCATCTTCTTCATATCCGGGTCGTCATCGCGATTCGCTTTGTACTCCGGGTAGAAGTCGCGACGTTTGTCGCTGAATCCATCCCACAAGATCATTGGGCGGGCATGGAGAATTGAGGCGTAACGACGAACGTTCTTCACGAAGCCAAAAGCCGCCTGAACTTCCATCTCGCCGTTGTGTAATTTGTCGGATTGCTGGTGGTAATAGCCCAGGCTGTTACCGTCCACAAAGAGATAATTCACCGGTACACTCCTTCCAAAAAGTAAGGCGTCCGTAGACGCCTTACTGGTCACGTTATGGGATTACAGAGCGTCCAGTTCAGCCAGCAGGTCATCGAGACCTTCGTCAGCTGGTACAGATGCAGCGGCGGCAGATGCTGAAGCACTTGCAGCTGCGGCGGCTTCCGGAGCTTTAACTTCTTCCGGTTTAGCTTCCGGTTTGAACTCAGCTTCAGCGGCACGCAGGATCTCTTCATCAACCAGGCTGGTGGACTCTGGAGCCGGAGTGTGTGCTGTAGCGACAGCAGCTGCGCCTTCCGTATGGCCAGTGATAGAGCCAAAGCCTGGCAGTTCAGCAGCAGCTGATTTTGCAGCGGAAGAAATGGCCGGAGAGGACATTGTTGCTGCCGGAGCCGCGATACCAATCAGACGACCCATAGTGCGAGCCGTAGACAGCAGACGGGTTTCGTCAGCCTGGTTCGCGTATGCGATCAGATCGTGTTGGGTAGTCCAGAGCTTCTCAGGAATGTCGCCTTTGTAGACTTTACGTTTCGGGGATACGTCGTACTTGGTGTCACGACCGGAACCGGTACGCTTAATCAGGAACGCATAGCCTTCTTCTTTGCTCAGTGGGTTGCCGATATCATCCGCAATATCTTCGGACATCACTTTGCAGATATCGTCGAAGACCGTAGACGGCAGCTCAATCAGCTGGCATTTCTCTGCGTCCGCAAAGTCTTCACGCGCAGACAGAACACCGTTGACCAGATAACGCGGTGTGGCACGCATACTGTTAATGCGCTCTTCCATCGCTTTATTGCCCTTAAAGCGAGCACGACCTTCCATAACCATCTCACACAGCTGGCAAGCGTGGCCGTGGGTGTGCTGTTCGCAGATGTAGGCAGTGGTTACATCTTTGCCTTCCTCATTCTGATGCTTAACGTAGTGCATACCGAAAGTCTGGAAGAACACGCCATTAGGGTCGTCCTTGTTCGGAAAAATGCGCAGATAGTTATTGCCGTCTTTCAGACGGGTCAAATCAACGTTATTGCCACGTTTAGAAGCAATATCGCCACGGGTCTTGTTAAGCAGATCAAGTAATGACTTAGACATGTATTTCTCCTTGTTGTGATTGTGGCCATTGGCGCTATGCGCGTTGGGCGTTCGTTTATTCGTGGCTCTTTCGAGCGAGAAGAATGATAGATCAGTACTTACTTACGATCTAGCATAAATTAACGGGAAGAATGGAAACGTTCGGCGCCCAAACGTTCAATCTCCACGATAGCCATTTTGGACGCCTGGACAATCATGTCGCGGCGGTGAGAGAAGGCGGCTACAGCGTGCTTGTACAGATCTGCAATGTGCCGGGCATCGTCGAGTTTCTGGCGCTTTGCGAGGTATTGCGGGTTGGTTCTAACCTTCGCCTCCAGTACGGACTCATTAAACCTAATGCCGTTCATACTCAGGTTCTTACGCTCATTGTCGTAGATTTTCGCCTCAATCGCATCGAGAGAGAGTTTTGCATCTGCGACCTCGCGTTCTGCCCACGCCAGCTTAGAGCCGTATTCCATCAACAGACGCGGTTGCTGACGCCAGACTTCTTCAAGATTGTCGCGGTCGAACTCCAGATCGGACATGATTTTTTCGTAGATATCGGTGCTCATTTTGATAGCCTCTCACTTATTAATGTGTATTGATTATAGAGATTCAGTTAACGCTAATCCAAGATAGACCGTTATGCTATCTGCTCGAACAACTACTTCTTAGGGCTTGTTAATTGCTGGAGTCTCTCCTATTGTGTTCGTGAATTTTAATTGAAAGAAATATGGATTTTGAAAGGGATAGAGCCTTCATGTTTCCGCACGGTATTTATCATTAATTATTCAAATTAAAAGGAAATGTTATCATCATGTTTGATATTTATAATTTATTAAAGCAAATAGAAGAGAATACGAAACCTGATAATTCTGCTATTTGGATTGCTATAATATCTTCAATATCAGCTATTGCAGGCGCTGCTATTGGTGCATTTTTGTTATATCGAGGCACAAACAAGCAAATTAAGTCTGCTGCTGCTACTGAAGATAAAAAATTAAAAGCAACTATAATTACCGCAGAAAGACTTCGTTGGCTTCAAGAACTAAGATCAAGAAGTAGTGAGTTTTATGCGAATCTCGATATGAATTACAGCTTATTAAAACGACAAATAAATCCGCAGACAACCCCGGCATATCAACAAGCTGGGGACGAGTTGGCGAAAACTGTAATGATTGAGTGTAATCAGATAATTTTGTTACTTAATCCAAAAAAACATAATCAACAAACAATGCGCGATAAATGCAATGAGGCTCTTACTTTTTTTCAGGAATGTGTAGAACTAAGAAATAGAGGTAGTTTTAATTTTGATGATGTAAAATACGCAGAAATAAAAAGTCAGTATTTTAATGCCTTGACAGAAATTGGCGTTGAAACATGGAAGCAGATTAAAGAATTAAGTTAGCATCTTACTGGTGTAACATGATTAATAACAATCTCTGCGGTAAGTCTTAAGCTGTTTTCAACAATAAGGCTCGCCATCCGGCGAGCCTTATAATTAAGCGACTTTCTTCCCAAAAATGTTGGATAGCGTGACTCTGGTCTGGCGCTTCAGCCTGTACTGTCTCACATCGCCAATCTTGTTCACTTCCATAAACTCTTTGGCCACCTTCAGCACCAGCCGATTGCGGAACACTTTGAACGCCTCCAGCTGTTCCTCTGGGTTATCCGATTCGTAAATCTCCAGCAGATACTGGCACGCCTTCGGATCTTGCGTTTTAAGCGCCAGCGCTCTGGCACATTTACGCAAACGTCTGACTTTGTCGGCACCATCCAGCCCGGCGAACGCCAGCGCCAGATCTAACGTGACCGGGCAGTCGATGATTTCCCAGAACTGCGACCGCATGGTGGCCGCAACTGCTTTATCCTGAAAATCCGCTGGGATAGCCGCCAGCGCTTGTGCAATCTTCTGTGCCTCGTTCATGGTGTTCTCTTTATTCATTTGCTAATAGTCTCCGCTACCTCTGCCAGAATTGCCTCCAGCTTTTCGCCTTCTTCTGGGCGAAAGTACAAAATGTTCGGGTTAAATCCGTAGAAAACGGTCACATCCAGCTCTGGCAGATACTCTTTGCGTCCAACCAGGTCGGATGGTTTGCTCTTGTTGTTGAAGAGTGACGTCGCCCGGCTGCCACACGTCAGCACATAGGTCGGACGCACCAGATTGATCTCTTCACGCATAAAGTCGGTGAACTGGCCGATCTCGTCTTTGGTGTAGTCCTTCTCTTTGTCCTTCACCTTTTTGTACACGCCGGTGACGTAGAGATCGCCCATGCGCAGATCGCCTGCAGTAAGCAACTTCGCCTTAAAGTCGTCGTAGCCGTTCTCCATGAAGTAGCCGGTACGCCCATCATTGCCGTTCGCGTTGTCCAGAATGACCATGATTTTCGGCTTAATGCCAATGCTTGGGCGGATCAGGTCGTCTCCCAGACCCATTTCGGCCGCCATGCGAGTCATCAGTACATTCACTTCAGCAGAGCGCTTAGGGTTCATCTCGAACGGTCGAGAGGCTTTTACAGCGTCGATCACCAGATTGCCCATCAACTCTGCCTGGTCGCGCAGTCGTTCCGGATCTGTCGCTGGCAGACTGCCAGGCTCAATCGATGCGAACGCACCTACTTTTTGCAGTGACTCGCGTACCCGGCTGTTACACGCACGCTTCTCGACCGCTTCCTCAAATTGCTCAAGTGACTCGAATTTGCCGCCAACTTTCTCACGCGCTCTCATGATGGCCTGGCATCCGTTCTCAGAGCAGCCTTTCACAGCAGAGAATGGCGCATACAGTACCTGGCTGCCGTCTTCCAGCGTGCGGATCTCAATTCGGTTAGACGACACGTTAACATCTGGTGGCAATACGCGAATGCCATAGGTCAGCGCATCCTTAACCAGTCCCTGGTGCTTATCCTCGCCCAGAATGGTGAGCGCAGCAGCGAAGAACTCAGCAGGGTAATGTGTCTTTAACCACATAGACTGATATCTGATCAGCGAGTAGGCAACGGAGTGTGATTTGTTGAACTGATACGCACCGTTCTTCTCGAAGGCATCCCAGATCTCCTTAGCTTTCGTCTCAGACAAGCCCGGTTGTGACCCTGTAACGCGTACAGCAGCCATAGGCAATTTCACACCTGTCTCCAGCGCTTCTTCGACCGTCCGCAGTGCGCCGTCCTCACATTTGAAGTGTTCCGCGCGGTGAATGCGCTGCGTTGTGCCGTCTTCCATCTCAACGTCGATCCAACCAGCTTGAGCCTGAACGACGAACTTCTCGCCCATGCTCTTCATCTTTTCCATATCCTTTTTACCGATCGCTTTACGCACACCATCTGCTTCGGCCATCGTGAAGCCGGCCAGCAATCGTGTCGCGTTCATCGTCTGTTCCTGATACAGAATCACGCCGTTGGTTTCCGCGGTAAGCTCGTCCAGTACCGGGTGCAGCGACTGTGGAGCCATGAAGCCTTTGGCCACGGAGACATAGTCGTCCAACATGCCTGATTGAATCGGGCCAGGTCGGAAGAGTGCGGTCGTGGCGACAACGGTTTTGAAGCTCATTGGCTCAATGCCACCGCCCAGATCTTTAAGCAGCTTGCGCATGGGGCCGGACTCCAGCTGGAATACGCCCTGCGTGTACCCTGCAGCGAACCCATCCAGAACCTTGCGATCGTCCAGTGGGATAGCATCGAGATTGATGTCTTCCCCGGTACTCTCTTTGATGTAGCGTTTCGCGCTATCCAGCAGATCGAGCGTTGCCAGACCGAGAACGTCCAGCTTAATCAGCCCCATCGCCTCGCAGTAACGTTTATCGAACGCAATACAGCGAGCATTGCCACGCAGCTCTACGGGCGTGCGCTCTACCAGTGGAACGCCAGCGACGATCATCCCCGCAGCGTGACGACCAAAACCACGCATCAGGCTTTGCAGCTTACACGCCGCTTTGAACGCTTCCGGGTTTTTCGTGGCGTATTTGTCCAGGCTGGCCAGTTGCTCGCGCAGCTCTTCCAGAGACAGGCTATCGTCTTCCAGATTCTTGAACTCTTTTGATACCGCCATATCCGCAGCGTCGACACCGTAAATACGCGCAGTGTCACGCAGCGCCGAAGCAGCGCCCAGATAGGTGAAGTTCGGAATACCGGCAACGTAATCTTCACCATAGCGTTCATTCAGATACTCGATCACCTCATGACGACGTGCCTGGCTGAAGTCCAGATCTGCATCCGGCAAGTCGAGACGTTCAGGGTTGATGAAACGCTCAAACAGAAGACCGTGACGGATAGGATCGACGTTGGTTATGCCGATGCACCATGCCACCAGAGAACCGGCAGAGGAACCACGACCTGGCCCGACAGGAATGCCAGTTTCACGGCTGTGATTCATCAGGTCGCGCACCATCAGGAAGTAGCCACAGAAGCCCAGGCGGGTCAGTGTGTCCATTTCGTACTTCAGGCGATCAACATACACACGGTGCTCAGAAGCCGGTGGTGTGTAGCCAAACTCTTTGGTAGTAAGACGCTTACGCAGCCCCGCGACAGCCAGCTTCATCAGCGTTGCAGGCTCGTCGTCTGCCATCTTGGGCAATGCTGGTGGCAATTCATGCCAGCGCCATGTGCAGGCTTCGATAATGGTGTCCTGCGTTGTTGAGGCCATTGCAGCTGTTACCGGTACATCCATGCGAACGGAGAAGGCTTTCAGCGCTTCAAGGAGATGGCGGCGACCATTAACGGCGTTATCTCGCTGGTGGGGAATACGCAGACGATGCGGCTGGTCGATTTTGATGTTGTTCGTAACCATGTGCGCAATGTCTTTAATGTCAGCGTCGTCGACCGCTTCGTAATAAGCGGGATAGAACGCCACTGTCTCTATTTTCAGTGCGCTCGCCACTTTCATCGCCCGGACGTTAATCTGGTCGTAGAATGGGGTAGGGTGCGGATAAACCACGCTGTAGAAGTTATCGCGTCCTCCAGCTGTCACCAGCGTCCCGATAATCTTTGCGAAGTCCCGGCGCTGGAATACACTGCCAATGTCAGACGTCAGCAGGATGATGTTGCCTTTGGCATATGCGGCCGCCAGCTGGTCGAGTGCCAGACGCGGGACAAAATAGAATTGCTCGCGCTTGTTCGCAAAGGTCATCAGTTCGCACATGTCGCGATAACCTTGCTCATTCTTTATCAGTGCCGTGAAGCAGTAGCTGCGATCACGTACCAATGATTCCATACATCCACCTGACTCTTTCGCAAGGCGGGCGCGGTGCTCGTATGTCGGATCGTCGACAACATTCAGCTTAACACCACAAATAACCGCCATGTCGTCGCCAGCGGCACGCTGCAGGGGGATCACACTGGCAATGTTCATGCTGTCAGCGGAAATGACAGCGGTGTAGCCAGCGTCTCTCGCGATTTTTACCGCGTTTTCTGCTTTTAGAGCCGACTCTCCCAGGGAGAAGTCAGTTCTGACCATCAGAGCCTTCATGTGTTTTTACCTTTCTGGTTTTCTTGATTTTGTCATTGGGGAAGCCAACGAACTTCCCATACATCGAAATCGCAACCTCTTTGGCTGACTGGTGGCACTCGGGCCTATCCGGACACGCCAGACAAGCCCGGCCAGTTTCAGACGCTGCGATAAGAGAGCCGAAACATCCTTTACGCACGATTAACCGAAGATCTTCTGAACCACTTCACGCGCTGCCTGTGCAGACGTGGATGGAAGTTTATTGATAAACGACTTTTCGATGCCGGCAGAGAAATCACCGCGCATCATTCCGATTTTTGCGGACAGCAGCAGCTCGCGAGGGCCGATTGGCTGGCTGATCAGATGCTGTTCATAACCTTCACGGACAAGGTTCGCGAATTTCACCATCTTCTCGGCGTATTCGCGGATGACGCCAGCCTCAGCCAGCATGTTGACTTCAGCCTTAGTGCTCATGTACTTCACGTTCGAAACAATGCCGAAGCGCGAGAAGTTCGCCGCGTTCTGGATGTTCGTACCTTGATAGAGACCCGTTTCGTCGCCAGAGCCGTTAGTGTTGCCAGTGCCAATGAAGGCAAAGCGTTTATGCGGAGTGATACGGCGCCAGTCCGGAGTTGCCTCTTTGATGATCAGCGGCTCTCCTTCAAGAACTGGCTGGTACACACCCAGAATCTGCGGGAACGCGAAGTCATATTCATCAGCGAGGTACACCCAGCCATTTTTCATCGCCAGCGCCAGCAAACCCGGCTCGAAGTAGGTGGAGCCATCGCGAGCGAGGATCTGGCCTGTAACGTGTGCTTCTTCCATAGACGCCGTATGCTGGGCGCGGATCAGTGGTCGATTCAGCAGGGCGCATAGCTGCGTAGGAAGAGAAGATTTACCGGTTCCTGCATGACCCCAGAGATAGCCTGGGATTCCGATTTCCAGCATCATGAAGATGTCTTTAATCAGGTCGAAGTCGCCATACACATAGTTCTTCTTCGCTTCCGGTACGAACTCCGGATATGGCGTGTTGACGTTGACTGTCACCTGTAGTGGTTTTCCGCGTGGCGTTCCCAGCTCTTTGAGCGTTACGCCAAGCAGCTCGTGCGCGGCCACCAGTTCGGTCTTGTATTCGACCGTTCCTGCGTAGCCCGGATGTGCGCTAATGTCCGCCACTTTTCCTTCACCTGAATGCTTTTCGGCACGCTTCTCATTGAGTTTGGCCAGTGCCGTGCGAGAGATCGTTGGTTCATCCGGAAACGCAGTGGTGTACATTTTCACCACCTCGTCCACGTCCATACCTTTCGCGGACTCAGGAATGCTCTCGCAGCGGCCCATAGAGATATGGGATTTCAGGTAATGAAAGGATTTGCCACACCACTTGCAGACGATGGCTTCCGGCAAATGTTCTTCTTGCTGTAGTGCAGTAGCGGTCATGTGTTTTTCCTTACTGTTTGTCGTTCGTGGGGTATATCTTATATAATATATTAGGCTGTATAGTAAGTGATTACTTATTTTTGCGGGTAAAGCTATTACCCAAGAATGATACGAGATAGCTCTGTGACGACTGACGGCCCTAACTCTTCTACGCTGTTTACCAGTGCGTAATTTTTGTAGTAACGCCGTGGTGCGTCGGTCAGAACGCCGATAGCCATCAAATCGATGTCACTCAACGTCTCAATTTCTTTGGTGACGGTTCGCAAATGCTGATGGAACCCATCGCCTGCAGCACATGGCGCCCCGTCGCTCATAACCAGCATGATCTTCTTGTCCTCCATTCGCCCTGCAAACAGAGTCGCCAGCTGCGCGACGCTCTCACCATCGACGTTATTGAGCAGGGGGAACGTCTCACACACGCAGCCCATGCGGGCGCGGATCTCTGGAGAGTTAGCTTTCTCATTCCAGTTTTTGATAATGGGCAGCATTAGCGCCTCGAAACGAGTAAACCCGCGCTTCGACATGGTTTCATAATCCGGACTACCAAACGTGGTAAAGCCGGTGATGATGTTAGGCACATTGATACGATCCAGTGCATCCGCAATGGTGTAGGCGCTGGCGAGTGCCAGTTGAATCTTCCTGCCGCCCATTGAGCCGGACAAGTCGATCACCTGCTGGACGCACGCATTCACGGCTCTGTGGTCTTCTTTCTTGCGGAATACGCGGTCGTCGTTCATTGCCAGACGATACAGGTTCGCGCCATGTATCCGCCCACGTCTCTGGCCTGGGATAAACTGAACTCGGTTGCGGCTGGCGATAGCTCGCTCCAGGTCTTTGGCCAGAGTCGAAGAAACGCCTGCTGACAGATGTTTTTCGATTTTCAGTTCAAAGAGCTTTCTGCCTTCCGGAACCATGCGGTAGCGATCGACCGGTGAGTGCATTGGGATTGCGCCGAACGTCTTTCTGGTGCGCTTTACATGCTCTTCAGCCTCATCAATCAACCCGATAAAGTCGTATGAACGATCGTATGGGCGATACTCAGAAAGTGAGGTACTCATAAGCTCTTTGCTGATGGTGGCCGACAGCGCGTCTTCGGTCATTTCGCCTGTTCCGTCTTCCATCTCGTCGAGCGCCTTGAGTGCTTCCTCCAGAGTCATTTCATCCGGAGCGGGAACAAAACCTGACTCACTGTCTTCAGGCGCTTCCGCGGCATCTTCATTTTCTTTGCCTTCGCCGTCTGTGTGATCGGCTGCGTCATCTTCCTCTTCCTCTTCTCCTTCTCCTTCGGACTCCCCGTGACCAGCATCAGAGTCTTCGCCGTCATCACTATCACCATCGCCAGCGGCGCCAGAGCCATAACCATCGGAGTCATCGGCGTCTTCGCGAATGCCATCACCAAGCGTTGGAGAGCCAGTGTCATCACTACCACCTTCGTCATCAGAATCACCTGATTCCATGCCGGCATCATCGGATTCTGGGGTGTCTCCTGATTCCTCTTCGCCTGCTTCTGTATATTTACTTTCTGTATCACTAATTTCTTTATCTTCTGTAGGTAAGTCCCTATCTACTGATTCAGGCAAATCAGAACCCCCAGACTCTTCCTCTTCTGAGGCATCATCTTCTTGTTCTTCCTTGTCGTCGTCTTCGCCTTTGGTACGCTTTGGTGCTGATTCACTATGAGTCGGTTCGTCACCGGCTTCTGGGGTTTCCTCTGACTCATCCTCACTCTTCGACGGCTTCCTAGCAGACGATTTCAGCTCTGGTAATTTGCCCTCTGGCTTGTCTTTCATATCCTGCATGATTTGGGCGATAGCAGCTGCGACCTTCACACAGTCTTCTGTGTTCGACATATTGCGAACGGCCACGTCGATCCCATGCTCTTTGAGCAAGGCTACAGGCTTATCGATGAGGTGCCAGTGTTCTTCCATAAAGTCGATGAAAGGGCTTTGGCCATCCCAGGCGCGGACGACTGGGCAAAGGAAGAATTTCAGGAACAATTCACGCTTGTTGCCGTGGCAGATTGAAACCGCCTCTGACACTTTGCCCTTGAAGTATTTGTCGATCACCAGGTTCTGTGTGGCCAGCAAATTGCGACGAGTTCCGTTGAATACCTGTCCCATTCTGCGTTCAATAAAAACGTCTTCCAGCGCGTTCCAAAGCCCGGTAGACGGAGCCTTTCCTTTCTCGCGCATCTTCATTGCGACTTTCGGATCAGTAAAGAGGATATGGGCTACCTCATGGTCGAGAAAACCACGCACTGCGTTCATGAGGGTTGGCGATGCGTCGTCAGGTATAGATGGGATATTTACCAGCACTGGTTCGCCGCGCCGGTTGTAGCGGACATATGCTTCATTGCCTCGCTCTGCAACAGGTATCTGTTTACCTGAAAGCATCGCTACAACTCGTTTTACGCAGTCGCGGAAGTCCTGTACCTCTTTCAGCACAGATCTGGTCATGGCTTTGGACATGAGAATTTCCTTGTTATTAAAACAATTTGTTTTCTGATGTGCGTAATTTATCACTGTACGAACAGGCGACTAAGCTGTTCGTACAGGCTTCTATCGGCAGGAATGTGTTTTAAATGGTTCTCACGGCTAGAGAGCCGCAACCAGTATTGATGAGAGTGAAATGTTTATTTTTTAGCTCAAAAGTGAAAACCGTCGTATCAACCATCTCCACGGGAAGCTCTTCGGATTCCAATTCCGTCAGGATCGTCGCCACGCCATCCAGTCCAATCGCATACGCGTGTCCAACCTCAAGGGCGGTCAATTTAGAAGTTATATTTTTCATTTCATATCATCCAACTGAACACATTTGAAAGTTTGGCAATACTACTACCTATTGTATCAATATGGAATGCGTCTATATCAGATACGTCTTACTTTTGCCTGTAAGCTAATAGTGACAAATTGCCTAAAAAACATAGTATAATAGCGGTGCTCCAGGGACTTAGTACCTATCGAAATTAAATAGATAAGTCTTTACAACCCTGGCCTTTGCTGTAATATCAGTAAGCACTTACCAGAGATAAACAAAACACGCAAGGTTCACTACATGGCTACCAACGAAACAGAGATCAAACAAGGTCGCTACGCAGCTTACATTGACTCGTTAATCACAATCTCGCCTAAAAGTCAGGCCACCATTGCCAAAGAGGTTGGGTACAAGAACGCCAACAACCTCTCCCTCATTAAAAGTGGCAAAATCCCTCTGCCGGTAGATAAAGTTCGAGCTTTAGCTAAAGCGCTGGATGCAGACCCGGTTCGACTGATGCTGATGGTTCTGGAAGAACGCCACCCTGAGTTACTCGAATTTTTTCGCGAAGAGGGAACTGCACCTCTCTCCGCTGATGAAAAACTTGTTCTAGAAGCGTTCCGTAACCGTTTTAACGGTCAGCAGGGCGCATCAGAAAAGGTGGTCGAGGCCATCAAGTCACTGTGAGAAATTTACACGAATAAGCTCGGTGGCTAGACGATCTCCCTTGAATTTGTGGTCTATCTCGTCTAAGTCTGTTTGATTAACGATAGATGCGATGTACGCTGAGAAATTGTTCAAGGCGTCTCGCATCTCATCCATATAATCGTGGCGATCATAGACGCGATCTATCCCTTCAAGGCTGTGGTTCATAATCTTACGAGCAACTTCCTGATTGATCCCCAGCGCGGGGAAATAACTACGCGCTGTACGTCTCAGGTCGCGTGGAGTAAATGACTCAACCTCCATCAACTCAGGTCGTTCTAGTATCCTTCTCAGTGCTTGGGCGATGGCCACCTTAGACATTGGCGTATCCACGCCCTTCTTCTTATTCGAAGGAACGAGCCACTGGCTGCCTTTCCCGTACTCGAACAACTCTTCCACGCATTGACGCATCAATGGGCTTAACGGCAGCGCGTGCTGTCTGGCTGATTTGTTTCGCGTACCTTGATTCCATACATCACGTTGAAGGTTGAACTCATCCTTTCTGGCCCGGAGCACTTCATCGGGTCGTCTGGCAGCAACAAGACAGAGCCTTGCCGCCCACTTTGTGCCTTCGCACACATTGAAGTAATCCCAGACGTTCCAGAATACCCAGACCTCGGCGTCGGTCAGCTTACGTTCGCGCGGTACTGGCTTTGCGCCACCGGCAACTCTGTTGAGCGACATATCATTCAACGGTGATGTATCAATCAGCCCCTGAAAGGCGCACCAGCTCAGGAACTGTTTCATCAGGGAGAACACACGTCTGCCCTGGACGATCTTGCCTTCCAGTATCAGCGGATTCACCAGCTGGTTGACCAAGACCCTACTTATATCACTTACCTTTACTTCAGAGATATGCGGCATTACATGTATCAAAACACAATGAACAGCTATTTCAGGTCGACGCCTCGTTATCAGTAAAGATAAGCGAGTGAATAACATGAAGGCGGAAGAAAACGACATGTCTCCGTCGAATTTGGCGGTCGACATTGCCGACAAACCGGAAGCGCGTTCGAGGTACTCGATGGCTTCCCGAGAGGTGTTTTCTGCTGCGCGTGCTTTATCAAAGGTGTTTTTCATCGTCCACTCACTGAGTGAAGCCTTTTTACTGTATGTATAAACAGTATATTAGGCATAAGTTTTTGTATGATCAACCATAAAATAGCCTGTTTTGTACAATGATTCCATACTTAATAGGTATGGAATCATTGCGGCCCTGAAATTTAAATTCTGGGGTGCTAATAGTATAGTTATAGAGAGATGTGAAAGGGCTGTTATAACCCTTTAGCTTCGAGGGATTATGGTTTGCTTTTTGCTGTGGCGGCGCGGTTCCGACGAGATTTTAGTTCTTCTTTTATAGAATCAATGCTGTGTTGAATTTTTGCACAGGCTGGATCGTTCCCTAGATCTGCAAGGCATTTAGTCAATGTATCGCGGAGATTATCAAGTTCAGTAGTGAGATCTTGATCAGAGCGTTGGCCTAATGGAGTCATAGAGATCTAGTCCTTTTGAATTAAGATGCGTGAAAATTTTCTGCAACATCAGAAAAATATTTGAGTAGTCTGGTATCTCTTGCTGACATACGGTCGTGAGCTGGGGTTACTAAACCCATCAACAAATAACGGCCGCTCTCCCACATATGCTCGGTATAAACGAGATAGTGATCTGTGGTTCGGTTGTAGTTCTCTTGCCTAGCACTCCAAGTTAATTGGAAATGCAAATTGACGTGAATATGCTGGACGTTTGCGTCGACGGCGAACGGAGGAAAGTCAAATGGCGCGTCTCTACCAAGAAGATTGGACGGCGCGCCAGTTGATTTGTAGGTAATGAACTCGGCTTTGAGCTGTGTTTCTAGATCTGGGTAAACAACAAACGTGGGTTGAAAAAAATCATCCCACGTAACTTGACTGTATTCAGCCGTTAATGCCATTTAGCCGCAGCCTTGTTGCCAGTCTCCAATAGATGGTTCATGGCTAAAATGTTGACGCCAGAATCACGCACTTCTGTAGTGCGTGTAATCTGATCAATCAGATTAAGATAGTTTTTGGTCGCAATACTGACCATTTTAATAGCCTTAAAAAACGCAAACTCAACAGAGTTTTTGTCGTAAGACATAATTACGTCTTTTTCAGGTAACATCAAAACGAAAGATTCTGCGATACCGGCTACATGAATAGTTTGATTCTTAATTTCTTCCGCGACATTGATAGCAGCAAAGAAGTCAGTGTCAGCATAACGAGCTAGTTCAGCGCGACTTGAACGCAGTTCTTTAGCCACTTCATTAAGAGCAGCTGTAAGATCACTGATGTCGGTTTTATTGACTCTAGCGCCCATCTCATAAACCCGTTCTACAATCGTAGGCTGACACGCAACCGCTTTAGGTTGCGGCTGGATACTGGTAAGAACCAGTGCCACTGCTGCCTGCAAATGCTGGATTTTAAATTTCACGATAGACTCCATAATCGTCATTTCTCGACGAGGCGTAGCATTCTACTACTGAACTTAACTATAAGCTAAAAAAAGTTGGTTGCATATGCGACTTGTGCGGCAAAAACACAAAAGGAAAAATAAAGAGGGCCGCAATGCGGCCCTCTTTTATAGCACACCAACCAACGCTGCAAATTCAGTAAAACCACCGATAGCCTCACCATTTACGAACACCTGCGGTATGGTCTCTACCGGCTTGCCAACCAAGTCGCTCAACTTCTCTTTGTCGATCCCGGCAGACACAATATCGATATATTCGTAATCACCAAAGCCGTGGCCGTGCAGCTGCTTCGCCAGCTCGACCGCACGTTTGCAGTATGAGCAATTATCGCGTCCGTAGATAACGACCTTCATCACTTCACCTCGTGCAGCTGCTGCTTGAGAAGATAGCCTTCCAGGGGCCAGATTTTGGCAATCGCGTTTTGGCGTGCAATTTTACGCCCGATCTCCGGATCAAAGTTCTCTGGGCTGGCGCACGTAGACTCGCCGGTTACAGTGTAGCCGTTCTCCAGCACAAGAACGCAGAAGGTCAGCAGTTCGAGTGATTGCGGGGCCGGTTCAGGCTCTTCCTGCTTCAGCCACAACGGTGAGCAGCGATATCCATCCGCGCCGGTAAAGTAAAACTCGCCTGAGATAACAGCTTCAATGCGTTCCGGGGTAACACGCGCGGCCGTTTTGCCTTTGGCCACAATCTCTTTTTCGATATCCATATCGGTCATTTTGGTTTCCTTACGTTAAAAACGAGTGATCCGGGCACGAAGAATCAGGTCATACGCCTTCATCGTGTCCAGCTGTTTGATGAGGATGATGCGGTCGACATACAGCAGGCGAGCAAACTCGTCGCCGGCAATGTACGTCTCCAGTTCTTTGATGCGGCCACACAGTTCTTCGTGTTCATCCATGACTCGTTTCTGGTGTGGCAGGTACTCTTTGGTCATTGGCTTTCCCTTACTGATAGGCTTCCAGTGCGACTTTGCATAGCTCAGAACGCACGCAGTCTTCGGTCGAAAACTCAATAAGGCCAACATGGGAGGAAGGTTTAAAACGCTCCAGTGCATCTTCCAGACCAGACTTAACATTGCCTGGCAGGTCGCATTGCGTCACATCTCCGTTCACAATGACGGTTACGTTCTCGCCCATACGGGTCAGGAACATTTTCATTTGTGACGCTGTAACGTTTTGCGCCTCATCCAGAATGACTACAGCGTTCTCGAACGTGCGCCCACGCATGTAAGCGAAGGGGGCAATCTCTACTTTGGCCACCTCTGGCTTTAAGCAATATTCAAGGAACGAGCCACCCAAACGCTTCTGTAGCACGTCATAGACGGGCCGGAAGAACGGAGCGAACTTCTCGCTCATGTCGCCCGGAAGGAAGCCCAGATCTTCTTCTGCTTGCAATACGGGACGCGTCACGATGATCTTCCCGACTTCCTTATCCAGCAGACGCTGCGCTGCGACGGCAGCTGCCAGGTAGGTCTTGCCGCAACCGGCTTCACCACTGGCGAACGTCAGAGGTTTGGTATCGAGGGAGATAAGATAGTGGGCCTGGGCCTCGTTACGCGCTTCGATGGGAGAGTTGTCGCGTTTAGGTTTTGGTGGCAGAGCAGGGGCGGCAGCCAGCTCGTCAACGATGATTGTGTCAATTTCGTAGCCGTGGATGCGTGGTTTTAACTTCAGTGCCTGACGAGCTGCGCGACGCGCCTGTTTACGTTTGTTTCCCATATTGAGTCCTTTCAAGTGAGTAACTGAAAGAACTATACCGACAAATGATAGGTAAGTCATTACCTATCATGCGTGTTTTTTATGACCCCCATAATGAGAACTGAGGGTCATTGGATGTGCAGTTACTCTAGTCTGGCGCGAACATCCAACAGTTTTCGTGCTGTCAGGCAGATATCTCGTGCAAGATCACGAGTGTCTTCTATGTACTGATAGTAGCGCTCTAACTCTCCCGGAGCCTCGCGGCGGACTTGGGGAATATCGATGTAGTTCAGACCGGCACAATATTTTTTGAACAACTGAAAAAAGTTATCTACCTTTTGGTTCAGCTCTAATCTGATTTGCTCTAAAAATCGGTCATTAAATGAATAAAACGGGTTACTTACCGTGCTCTCAATCCAGTCAAGAGGGTATATAACAGCCTCTGGGATAACTGCTCTGAAAGGTTCATTTTCCAATGCCCACAGATAGTTAAAATTCAACATATCGGTGAATTGTTTAAGAATGCCTATGTCCCTATCACTGTACTGAGGTTGAGTGGGCTGCTGGGACATCCTTTGTAATTCGGCTTGCTTCGCCTCAGCAATCTCCTTCCATTGTTTTAACTGTCCAACCGAATAGGAATGGTGGTCATTGTCGATAAGACCGGCATGGTATGCACACATCCAGATGCCATTTGAGATGCTTTTTCTCTCTTCAGATGTCATGTTTGGATCGTATCGTGGCCCTCCAGCAGCTGCAGCGGTAATATGTGCCGCTTCGCCACTGTTTACGCTTCCCATCGGGTTTAAGCCGTCTGGGCCAATCGTGACCTGATTGCATGGTTGATATGAGCATCGGTGTCCGGCTCTATTCGCCAGAATTTTTTTTACTTGAGCACTAAAGTCGTCTCTGCTACTTCCCACATGAACCTCGCTGTGCAAATAATTTTAGGCTCGTCATAAATTTCATTTGTCTTGTTCCAAACGAGCCATTTTTAAGTGTTTATCAGTGAAGGTCAGAATAGTGACACCTTCATCTTTATTCATGAAACCGGCACCGTTTATCATCATGATCAGGCGCTCTTTGCCGCGGAATACCTCATAATACTTTCCCGCTGCACATGACATTGTCTTGGCACATTCCAGTCCATTCAAGGCTGTCTCATCAAATACCTGGTCTTTAGTGGCAACCGGTTTACCGTATTCTTTAGTAAGCATTTCGTCGAGCTGCATGAAGGTATATTTGCCGACGTTAGTAGTCATGCTCGACTCAACTTTGCCGTCAATTAATCCACCAGTGGTATGCGGCTCCTTGCCTTCAGCCGCAGTTTTATCGAACAGAGCGAAGGCTTCGATGTTTGGGGTTCGTTTTTCAAAGTGGGTTTTGTACTGGCTCTCAAGAGCGTTTTTGTCTTGGCCTATCAGCGTGATTTTATCTACTTCAGACTCGTTACATCCCGTCAGAGCGAGCGCGATCACCAGAGAGGCGAGAATATTGAGGTTGCGCTTTTTCATTTATGCTATCTCCATGCAAACAGCCACGCATCTATTACTGGTGGCACTTCAGATAAATATTTTAGCTCTTGGGCGATATTAACCGATGCTGCTTTGATACTGGCGAACTGCCGCATCCAACTCACTAACATATCGATTAAACTCACCCACAACATACTCCAAAAACTGATCGTCCATGAGAACGCCGTTGAAGAAATTTACTGTTATACCGGCGTTTTCATTCTTTGCACGATTGATTGCGCGGATATCTCGCTTCTGTGTTTCTGACTTCTTTGCGTTTGATTTTAAAAGGTTATGATAGTTTTCGGCAACGCCATCGTTGTGAGCCATGATATTTCTGATGGCAGCTAGATGATCAATGTCCCTGATGCCTTTACCTCCTATGGTTCCAGTAAGTCGCTTATGGCAATCTTCGACAGTTTTGAACCTTTTGTCTGTCACCTCGCCCGACAATCTATCCATGACATCAAGGCATTCAACCATGCGGTGTTCAAATAACCCGAACATCGTCAGAAATGCCGAACGACGAGTAAGTTGTGAAATCAAGTGCTTGTATTCCGTTTTGACTTCATCAGCATCGAGTCCAGAACATGAACCGCAGGTAAAGTACGGAACCGTGTACCGATAAATATTACCCTCATCGTCCTCGTGATAATCGTCATACTCGCCCTCCGAGACTGCTCCCGGAAGATCGGCATCACTGAGAGCGCGAACAATGTTTGCCTCAGCCTGTTCGGCAAGCATATTCATGACCGCAATTGATGTCTTTGCTCCCCAAAGTTGTAAGCTGAAAAATATCTTTGCCATCTTCTTTGTTCCTTAGAATGTTCTGAGAAGACTCAAATAGCGTCAACCTAATGCTGCTGAATTTATATGTACGACCGCAAAGCAAAATGGAGCCGAAGCCCCATTTTTATTAAAACTATTTATTCTGTTGGCACCTAAACAATAGGTAAAGCGCAAGTACGGTTAGGACCTGGCTCAGCAAAGGAGCCTGAATAAAAGTCGTTAGCATTTCACTCATCGAAAGATACCTCTATTCGATTAATCAAATGCGCTACGAGACCAAATTGACGTAGATTCATCTTAGTTGTAAGATGAACTTGTATTGACGTATCCGTTCTCGTAACGCGATATGAGGTTTTTTAACGATGGCGTCGTAAAAAAACCAGAAAGAACTCCCGTTCGGGGGTTCTTTTTTTTTGCGTAGTATTCACTTCCCCATTGCACTTCCCTCTCGTTGTATGAAAACTCGGATTGTAGCATTTCCAATAGCTTGTTTAGAATTTGCATATGATAGCACAACCCATATACGCATGTAGGACTGACAGAAATTGCCCCACTACGTACAAAAAAGTTTATGATTATCAAAGAAAAAAGGGGCCGAAGCCCCTTTGGATTATGGTTTGCGCTAAAAAAGTGTTGCTACGATGCTAAGAAGCAATGGTTAAGAACGTCTGCCGTGTCTATCACAGCGCTGAACGGTTTGGCGACATTTGCGGAGTCTTTCCGTTCGGACGGTGGTGGCGAACTCCAAACCGTTCAGCGCTGTGTTGGCGATGGTGGGTGGATTCGAACCACCGACCAGTTGATTAACAGTCAACCGCTCTACCACTGAGCTACACCATCATTTTTCGCGGCGGTACTTGTTCATGGACAACCAGGCAACCAAGAACTTTCCCGCAACTTGCACTTTACGTTAGTGCCAGACGAGGCTTGTGGCTCGCTCACATAGAGCGAAGATCTGGAGTCCTTCTCGGCGGTTGATGGCCGCCAGACTCTTCGATCTTATTGGATGTATGGAATCATCCATGTTGTGAAACCAGGGGCTATATAGGCAACAATGATTTCACCAGAGGGTTAAAGAATCCTGCTTTCACAACGTTGAGGTCACTGAACCGATTTATGTTCGACCCAACATATTGATCAGTCACTACAGCTCTGTGGAATCACCTGTATGATTAAAAGAAAAACAGTGACCTCAACGTTGTGTGCTGGCTAACCATGCCAGCCGGGTTACGTCGCCGCTTTTAACCCAAGATCAAACGACATAAGTAATGGAAATGACGTAACAGGATGGACGGTCAGCTGGATGAAACCGGGATGATGGAGTGGAATGAGGAAAACCAACCGCCCATCCTGTTACTTCATCGAATAGGGCATGGGTGGTGCAACATGCCCTATCCTGCGTTCTGCAATCACACTCGCTCAGTGTGTCCCATTTTGGTGACGAGGCTGGAAACTGACCTCGCTGGTGTTTGGCTTCTTAGGCTACTGCCAGGTACGTATCTTCGTTTGCAGTTATATTTAACGTTCAAACAGTCGCGTCTCAACGAAAACAAGTGAATCTTATACATATTAGATAAGTAAGTAAATACTTATTTTTCTGTAACCCGTTCAGTTGCTATCTTTTTGATCAAGCTCACCTTCTGTTCCGGCGTTCTCGTGATGATGGCCGTAAAACGCTTCGCTTGAATAGTGATAGTTTCGTTCTCCTTCAGTTCGCCGTAGTGAGTCTCCAGCAGAGAACCAAGGCGCCACAGACCGTCGTCTATGCGTTTATGGCTGGCAAATCTGATCAGCAGTAGCTTTACGATTAACTGACCAATGTAAAAGGCATATCCGAAGCCGGCCGCCACAAGGTAGGTTACCAGCCACCAGTCGAAAGAGGTCAAATTGCTCATTTCCGCACTCCCGTCTCGTGAACAACCCGATACAGACACTTACCGATGCGAAGCGTTTTGGTTTTCAGTTCCTGCCTGACCAGATCGCGACAGATACTGAAGCCGAGGGCCACGCCCCCAGCAAAAGACAATAGGATGTATGGAATCATCAGAACGCCCCCGCCTCAGTCAATTGCTGCAAGAGTGAGTGTCCTTTTTCAGTGAGCTGATAATTCTCCACACATCCCTTTGGCGAAACGTTAGCGATAAGATTCATACGTTCCAGTTTGGCGCGAGTCTTTGGCTTCCAGTTGGCGTAGAACTCTTTCCACTGGCTGATTTCACGCAGAGTTTCTTTCTCCCGTTTACTTAACATGATCATCCTTAATCTCCTTCAGTGTGTACGTGATATCTACAATGCGGTAAATGCGGCCGCGCCTCTGCATGACACCGGCTTTTACGTAATCGTTGATGCAGCTGGACGTAACCAGACTGCCGATAACAATGCCGACGACCAAAAATACAATCATCCAGCCGAGCATCAGTCTTTATCTCCAATACGGTCTTCGGTATCTCGCAGACATTTCGGCCACTTCAGACGTGGGTGGCGTAAGCTACCGTCTGGCGTTTTCTCATGGCAGTGAACCTCGACGATGCGTCCACGATACTTCTCCTGATTGTTCCAGATCTCATCCAGGTACTTATGCTTGATACCGCTGGCACGAACGATGACGCCGTTCTCCAGACGAATCACTATCTTGCCAAGCGTATGCGCAAAGCCAGAGTCCGGGTCGCCTGGCTCGAAGTCGATGATTTCACCGTCTTCGGAATCCTCGTCTTTCAGCTTCCACCAGCTGCGGGTACGCTTGAACTCGTAAACAGAATCCGGATCTTTGCCCATCTCCCCCTCTTCGTTCTCGTCCAGGCGCTTCATGAAGCGTTCGATAAAGTCTTCATGGCTATGGATGATGTAGAACGGATGCAGGTGGATATCTTGCGCGTAATCTTCCCCGCAAGTGTTGCGGAACAACGCCACCAGCATAGCAAGGCGCTCTTTCAGCTTCATGCCGGTCTTCAGGTACTCTTTGCTTTTTGCCTGAGCACGCCACTCCGGTAAGAAGAAATCGAAGATGTGGTAAACGGCACCAATGGCTTTCACGTTCTTCTTGCGAAGCGCCGACACGGACTGGTTGAACGTACCTGCAGTACCCTCACCATCGAAAAAGATGTGCTTGAAACCGGAGAGTCTGCCTCGCTCCAGCATGGCTGGTTTAAGGTGATCGAGTGACGTAATCGGATTGCCGGTACGCGTCAGGAAGTTCACCTCTTCCTCGTCAACGATGACTTCGCAGATAACCCGGAGACCATCGAGTTTGAGGCTGCCGATCATTGGCCACTTGGCCTTTGGATTTGGTTTAAATGGGTATTTGTCGCCTTTCTCCTTGTACGGAGACGCCAGCTGTACCTCAAACTTCGGAATTGGGTTTTCGAACACCTTGTTGCACAGGCTGATACCGACGCCGGCTTTCGGATCTTTCAGCAGGAAGCGACGAAACACGTCCTGTCCGTCAGCGCACATTGAGGCAACGAGTGATTCGACGGCAGTAATGGCCGCGTTCCCGGTCAGTTCGCGCGCCGCCAGCTTCTCCAGCAGCTTGACTACCTTCTGGTCGCTGGGTACGGAAGTATCGAGTGGCTCGGCCACTTTGTACTTCTTCACACCGAATCGAATGAATGGGTTGAGCATTAGCGAGACCATGCTCTGCTCAAATTCATCAAGGTTGGCCAGCGCCTCTTTCTTGGCGTTGGTTCCCATCGTTTTTATGGCATCCAGCTTGTGCTTTAGGGCGATCAGTTTTTCCATTAGTGTTTAACCTCCATCGGTCGCTCGGGAGTTTTCATGTGTTTTCTTTGGTTGCTTCTTCAATGAGTGCCGCATACACGTCAGTGACGGGCGCCAGTGAATCGGTGGACGTGGTTTCGGGTTTGGCTGGTTCCGCTTTCTTCGTGCGTTTAACCAGACTGTTAATCGTCATGGTGTTGCGCTTCCGGGTAAGCGTTCTGGCGTGGTCGTTTTGCTCTTCCACTTCTTTGATAAGCGCAGTCATATCGATGAAGTAGAGCTGTTCGCCTTTGCGGATCTCTTCGACCATCATCTTCAGCGCCTGGCATTTGCCAGCAGCAATGGCCGCAGCGCAGGACTGGAACGATGTCGCCGGGAGACGCTTCTCTTTGTAGGCGAGGATGGTGTGCTGGCAGACTGTATAGCTGCAATGGGCCTCATGGCCGTTGATCTTCACTTCCGGACAGCGCAGCGAATAACCGTTGTTTCCGGAGATAGACGGGATTTTCGACAAATCTGTTTTTGTGGACATGCTTCTAACCGTAGTCGTGTACTTACTTATTGAGCGCAGTTTAAAAAAGCCCCACCAGGGGGCTAAATGGTTTATCGAGGTTTACCAGGTCGCCCAACCAGTCATTTTGTCCTGAGCGGCTTCGAACCGGTATGGTTCCAGTAAATCGTTGGCATGGTGGACGGCGTAGGATTTTGCCTCCTGTTTAATCATCGGCAGCTCGTTGGCCAGGCGTGCCACCTGCCCTGCAAAACTGGCGAGCACACCGTCACATGCCTGACCCGCGTCGACAATGATGCGCACCAGGTCTAAGTCGCTGCGGCACATATCGCAGATGATGCCGTATTCCACCTCACGAATGCGCTCAACGGCTTTTTTGGTATCGCCACTGACCACCAATTCCAGCATACCAGGTGGGGTTGTCAGATCTGTAACGCGTTCGGTAACTTCAGGCAGTTCGACAATGCTCAGGAACGCCGCGATAGACGGATCATCCTCTACGCCAGCCCTGCCTTTGATCGCGCGAAGAGTCGCGTCGACAATTTCCTCAAACCGTTCACCTTCATCGCACACCGCCTGATTGGTGTAGACAACGCGACCGTCGTACCATGCACCGGCGCGTACTTCGACCGTTGCGTCCTTCATTTTGTGAGTGAACGCCACGAGTGCCGCGCGTTTCTGTTTAACACCAGGCAGCTCCGGGGACTCTCCAAAACGAACCCATACCCGCATGTATTTCGAGCCTTCCCCAAGAGGTGCGGTGCTCACAGACGTGGCGATGTGCTCCAGCGCAGTTTGGATCGCCTCATCGATAATCTTCTGGCGCTCTTCTGTATCAATTTCTACGCCTGATTTGTCGATAATTTCGGTAACGGACTTCTGAATATCTGCTTTCATAAAGGTTCCTCAATTCCTTCGTCGCGCATATTCTTACAGAAAAATAAGTATGTATCTACTTATCAATGTAGGCGTTTAGTTTCGTTTATAAAAAATGCTCTTAATCTTGTCCAGTTGTAGCTGTCAGGTCACTTCTATATGATTTCACTTAACTAATACGTTAAACACACAAGGCTTAGGTCTATGACAACGTTGTCCAAAAACGTGATGCAACACAGGAAGGTATTGAAAGAAACTGGTTTGGCGTTTGCCAAATCTATACCGCTTGTTGGACCTCATATTGAGGCAGCGGAAAAAATGTTCACGTTGTTCTCAGAGATAAATGCGACGACTTGTCGTGATCGATTCAACCGTTACATTATGGGCATTGGTGAAATTTGCGACGATGAGGTCGATATCTCAAGAGAACACTTTTCGGCGTTAGTCAAAAAGCTCGTGCTTGATGATGAAGACAAGAAAACAGAATACTACATTCGCTTGACGGTAAGCCTAGCCCGCAGCAGCCTTAACGACGATGAAAAACTATTTTTTATCCACATACTGAGTGGGTTAACCTGCTTTGATATTGAATATGCGCGCAAACTCTACATCACAACAAGCTCGCCAATAAAAGGCTATAAATCAACTGTATTAGCCCAAGTTAGCCTTACATCACAAAAAAGTGGAATGGCTCTGAGATCGCTAAATAAGCTCATAACCTCGGGTCTCGTCTACGAAGACAGGGCTGGCGAGATCCAAGCGAACCCCATGTTCAAATTAACAGATGAACTTGAGCGTCTTTTAGGATTTATTTTTCACAAGGATGATTTGGAGCCTGAAGCTTTATCGGTGATGCTGCCAACTTACTGATTTAGTGTATGATGGTGTTTTTGAGGTGCTCCAGTGGCTTCTGTTTCTATCAGCTGTCCCTCCTGTTCAGCTACTGACGGGGTGGTGCGTAACGGCAAAAGCACCGCCGGACATCAGCGCTATCTCTGCTCTCACTGCCGTAAAACATGGCAACTGCAGTTCACTTACACCGCTTCTCAACCCGGTACGCACCAGAAAATCATTGATATGGCCATGAATGGCGTTGGATGCCGGGCAACCGCCCGCATTATGGGCGTTGGCCTCAACACGATTTTCCGCCATTTAAAAAACTCAGGCCGCAGTCGGTAACCTCGCGCATACAGCCGGGCAGTGACGTCATCGTCTGCGCGGAAATGGACGAACAGTGGGGATACGTCGGGGCTAAATCGCGCCAGCGCTGGCTGTTTTACGCGTATGACAGGCTCCGGAAGACGGTTGTGGCGCACGTATTCGGTGAACGCACTCTGGCCACACTGGAGCGTCTTCTGAGCCTGCTGTCGGCCTTTGAGGTCGTGGTATGGATGACGGATGGCTGGCCGCTGTATGAATCCCGCCTGAAGGGAAAGCTGCACGTTATCAGCAAGCGTTACACTCAGCGCATTGAGCGGCATAACCTGAATCTGAGGCAGCACCTGGCAAGGCTGGGACGGAAGTCGCTGTCGTTCTCAAAATCGGTGGAGCTGCATGACAAAGTCATCGGGCATTATCTGAACATAAAACACTATCAATAAGTTGGAGTCATTACCCGAAAAAAACGAAATTTGAGATGAAGCGAACACAAGCGGTTTGTGTTCGCTTCATCATAACTAGCCTTTCTTCATCAGCTCACGCTTGATTTCATCGGTGCGCATCGTGACGTCGGCAGCGGTGATCGCCTCGTTCAGTTTCACGATGTCTTCGATTTCCTGCGGCGACTTCTCTGCCAGATGGAAAATGGCTGCACGAATCACGTCAGAACGGGTGAATTTCTCGAAACGAGGGATGAACTTCATCATCTCCAGCAGATCGAAGTACTCGTCTTCCAGCGACATTGTGCGGCTCTTAATCTTCTCTTTCCCACGAGTCGGACGCCCCTGCGGTCTGACTGGCTGGCGCATTGGGGTGCTGCTTTTTGCCGGTTCTTCCGGATCTTTGCGCTTTGCAAGGTCTCCCATTCTCATGGACATTATTCTTCCTCCAGACTCATGATGTAATCTACAAACTCTTCGAACTCGGCTTCTGCCTTCTTATCGCGTTCGGCGCCAGTCATTTCAAAGATAGAACGACCTGCCTCTTCCGCGTCGTCATAAACGTTACGGTTGTACAAGTTAACCGGCGCAGCCTCGATGCCGAATGTCTCGACAATTTCTTTCGCCGCCAGAATACGTGACGCCTGGGAAGGCAGTGACGGACACTGGTTCACTACCGCGCGGATCTTCACAGTCTCGTTCACGTTGCGAACGTTGTCGATAATCGGGTCGATATCGCGCAGGGATTTCAAATCACGACGTTTAGGGCGCAGAGGGATAATGATGAAGTCTGCCAACAGCATCGCTTGTCGCTGAATTTCTGAGTCAAAACCACCCGCATCAATGACGACGTAATCGTAGCGTCCCTTCAGCGATTTGATGTGCTTGACGATGTCATCCTGAACGTAAGCGAATGGAATCAGCTCAAGATCTTCGTTCTGGCGACGGTCTTCGCACCAACTCGTAGTAGTGCGCTGAATATCAATGTCGGTGACTTGAATCTTCTTTTTCTTTTTAACTTTGAGGCATACCGCAATTTGCTGGGCAACAGTAGATTTGCCTGGGCCGCCTTTCGTGCCGCCAACCACAATGATCTTGGTCATTGGAGAGTTCCCTTTGCGTGAATTATTGTCGTATGAAACAACTTGTTTTCTTATATGCGATATAGCCTAAATGCCTACGGCTGCGGTGTAAAGGTGAAATGTCAGGCACTTATAGGTAGTTAACAAATTAGCCGAATGTAAATTTGACTCGAAAAAATTCCCTGGATAGTATGACTACAGGTGGTGATGGTCACCTGGCGCCTGTCTCGCAAAGCAATAGCCCATCGTTAAACAACGTTTTATCTAAACTTGGCTCGCCAAAGTAGTTTTGACGCGTCCGGTTAGCAGGCTATCGGTAGCATTAATAAACTAACTTTTGGAGCTGACGCCATGTCTGACTACTCTTGCCTAAGCATTCTCAAGACCAAAGCTAAAAAGCTGGTTCGAATTCAAAAAATTAAGCAATCCGAGGCGCTAGAGATCGTTGCTAAAGAAGCGCAATTTTCTAGCTATCACGAGCTTAAAGAGGTCGCAAAGCGAGACCCTTTTGAGTCTCGACTGGTTCTGGCAGCAATGGGTGAATCTTCTCTGGAAGATGCTCTTTATACTGAAGAAGTCTTCTCCGCTATCGAGACGGAGGTTATGGAGCTGTTATCTGGTGAAACAGCCGATACGAATGCCTATGATTTCAACGTAGAAGACCTTGAAGCAACGAAGGTCAAGTACGACGAGAAGCGAGGCATTTTGACTGTGCTGGCGTCCTTTACGTATCAGGGAGAGCAAGACCCAGACCGTGCCTACTCAGGAACCTCATTTGAGGTTGTTGCTGAAATGCAACTAATTCTCCGTGAAAATGCCTGGAGTCTCGTTGAAGATAGTCTGGAATTGGCCTCGGTTGTATCGGATACCGATCGTGACTGGTATGACGATGTAGATGGTTAATACGAAGGCGCTCCATCTTATCGGTGGAGCGCCTTCGTACGGGCTTGTAATCAGGCATTTGGTAAATGACCGTATTGCCAGTTACACAATCGCTCTCCCATCGTGTTATGGAAGAGGATCTCGCGTTCCGTCTCTTCGGTCATAAAGTCGTCGTTACTGACATAAATAGGGTTTGCTGCATCGCAGAACAGCACGCCGGAAGTCTGTGTCTTAATCACGCAGCCACTTATCATGCAGCTCGCGATGAACAGCAGAAGCATCTTTCCGCCGCACCTCATTAAGTGTCTCATTTTTGACGTCCACTGTGCTTTGAAGCCTTTTCCTGTCCTCCTGTCTGGCCTTCTCTTCGATTGCTTGCCACGCCGCACGACCTCCCATCGTATAAGCACCGACAAGCACGAAAAGAACGGCAGCCAGAGTCATCAGAGCAAACTTCAGCTTTGAAAATAGGCTGCCGGTCATATCAGACCATCCCGTTCTGGTGTTTTCGCACCTGTGACCAAGCGATAAAGCCGGCCACCACAATGGTAGCGATACCGAAGATGATCCGAACCGTATCACCACTGGTGATGTGTCCCTGCGCCTTGTCCATTGCCGCAGAGACCTGCGGCATGACGTCGGCCAGCTGTGCCAGACCAATTCCAGCCGTGACGGTCGCACCGGCAGTCTCTTTGGTTACAGGAACAGCCTTCACGGTTTTCACCGGCTTAACGACACCAGCGCGACGCAGACCTTCCTCAATAACTTCTGCCGCATACCAGGTGTTCGGCGTTTTGAGCGGGCCACGGCCATTTTCATGACGGATAATCGCCTCCACCAGCGGACGCAGAGTGTCGTAGTCGTGCAGATCGATGATCATGTCCGGGGTGACGCCCACGGCTTTAGATACCTCGTTCACGTAAGCCACGGTGTTGTTTTCATGCGGAGGCGCCCAACGTTCGATGACTTCGCGGATCGTATCGATGCTGGAGCCATCCTTAGCGCGGCGCTTGTCGTGGTAGGTAATAAGCGTCACTGCCAGCGCTCGAATACCCCATACAGGATCTTTGAACGTACAGAAACGCGGTTCAGCAGGGTTGTCGATTAACCCCTGCCACGGCGAACCTTTGTCGAGGTTGCCAGGGTTGTTATTACGAATACCTCTCGGAGTTTTCATCCTTGATCTCCTGTTATTGCAGTCCATTCTTCACGCCATAAGCGGCCAGACCCAGCAGCAGCGCGGTAATAAGGAACGACGTTATCTTTGAGATAATGCCGCCAAAGAACCCACTGGAGATGGCGTCCAGCCGATTAAGAAGTTTGTCCAGGTTAGAATGCTGAATGCTGTGTTGTGCTGGTGTCATATCACCAAAGTAGGTTCTGAGCTGATCATTGACCTCCTGGCCAATTTCCTCACGTAGCTCCTTACCTAATTTGCCGACAACTTCGCGAGCAACAATAGCGGCGATACGCTCAACCTGCTGCGGCGTAACTCCAGCCATTTCATTCGACATTTTTTCCTCCATGAAAAGTAAAATCGAATGAGGGATTTATAGCATAAATGGTTAATTTTTTATAGGTAAACACTTACTTATTAATTGGCGCGAAAACATCCGCGCCAATAACCCTATTCCCCTTTAAAAATGGCAGGAGACTTCACTAAAGACGCTACCAGAACCTTGAGATCCGTTAGTTCTGATTTGAGAGCTGTCACCTCGTCCTCAAGCGCCTCAATACGCTTACTCTGAACGTCTTCATCATCAATCATTTCATTGATTGCGTTAACCAGAAGAGCAGTAACACCACCATAGTTAACACCTAAGAATTCAGTATTATCGATATTCATTACCGCTTCCGGTAAAACATCCTGAACCTCTTGAGCAATAAGCCCAGCTTCTAATTGATAGTAGCTGTTTTCATCTTCAATAAGGTTGTTTCTCTTATAATATGTTCTACCAACTAATTTTCTAACCTTTGACCTTGCATCTTCAATGTCTTTAAGATTTGCTTTTAGCCTAATATCTGATGAGCTAACCCATTGGTTTGCAGTGGCACCACCAGCGTGATTAAAAATGAAATCAGCGCCTTTTACATATAAATGAGTTTCAGCGCCGCCAGCAGACCAGTTAACGCAATCGAGACCTGTAATCCAGTCATAACCCCAATGAACAGCTTTAAAAATACTTATGGCTGCATCAGTGGTTGGAACTTCACACAGAATACCAGTAGCACGATCGCGCCACGCAGAAAAAGCCCCCCCCTGAATTTTTCCACCGGCAAGACAGGCTGTTGATCCAGTCCTCGTTCCAAAAACAAACATGCCTTGTTCACTTTCTGGAGAGTATGAGCTTATGCGTTTATACGGAACCAGCGCAGTACTATCCCAACCAAAAACCTCCGTTGCGTTGGCAATAGCCTTAATTATTCCGTCACTTTGCCACTTTAGACCGGTGTCTGCATCCCCCATAACTAAAGAGTTTGCGCCAAGTGCGTTTGGTATATCACTATTCGCAAGAATCATGGAACCATCAGTTCTTGATATCCTTGTCCATCCACCCCAACTGCCAGCGTTACAGATAATCCCCCACTTATTACCATGCATTGACGTTGCAACAACATTACCGAAATCAAGAGTTCCGTCTGATTTTCGTCCATGAACATGCAATTCAAACATCCACCAACCTGATGCTTCTGGAGGCTGGTATGTAACGAGTTCACCGCTAGAATAATACCCACTTTCCGCTCTTACTGTCATGAAACCCAATACGTTTTCATGGTTAGGTATTGCAATTGCAGTACCCCCTACAGGGGTGTTTAAATTTTTTCTTGCGCCAGTATCAGTTTTAGACCCGGTTCCACCTTGACCAACATCAAGAGGTATTGACTGTCCCGTAGAAAGCTCCATCATCCCCCATCGCTGATCCATAACGAAAAGGCCGTGGGTGCTCTGGTTTCCAACGATAAACGTGCCATTATCCTGCTGACGTAATCTATCAACTTGTAGGTTGATTTTGGCCTGCGGGGTATTGTTGGCTGCTGTTCCGCCCTGCTGAACACCAAGAGGGATAAACTGTTGCGATGCGGTATTCCAGTAACCCCATCCATCGTTACCAACTGTGAGGTATTTGATCTTATCCGGCGACTGAATAAACGTTTCACCATCGCCTTGATTAAATCGGTCAATCTGAAAATTGATTCGTGCTTGCCCAATGTTTTCAGCTCCAGTACCACCAGCACCAATAGATAGCGCCGATGTACTGTTGTTGTCATTTCTGGCTACTCGCCATTCACCGTTGTTTGCAATCCTCAATTCATATGTGCCAAGAGGGGTGGAGAATGAGTTGTAATCACCAGGAGAGCCATGAATTGTCGGATCATTGCTAATTACTGCCTGAACCTGCAAAACATTTCTTGCCGCACTCCTATTTGGCAGATCGGCAAGGTTCTGATCTTTATGCAGCACATTGTTTACATCTAACAGATCGGCAAATTGCTTCGCCTTTTCTGCTTCACTCTTTGCTGTATCTGCGTGGGCGGCTGCATTGGTTTCACTTGCCGCCGCCGCCGCTTGGCTCGCCGCCGCCGCATCCTTGCTACGGCAGTATTTTTACTCTCAAGAGCAGAAGCCTGGCTTTCAGCAGCCGCATCTTGGCTGGCTTTCGCATTGTTGGAATAAGTGAGTGAGTCATTCGCATAGCGAGCGGCTTCCGCTTCGCTTGCCTTAGCAGCCTGCTCGCTATTAGCGGCAGCAGTTTGGCTCACGGAGGCTGCTTCTTTGCTCGCTAACGCGGAAGCCTCTGAATTAGCGGCGCTCTCTTCACTTTGGTGCGCTGCATTCTGCGAAGCGGCTGCAGCCTGCTCACTTTGTAATGCAGCTGTTTGTGATGCTGCGGCAGCCTCTTTGCTTGCCCGGGCGTTACTTTCACTGGTAGCAGCTGCCTGCTGAGAGGCAGCTGCAGCGTTTTCACTTGCCTTAGCATTAGCTTCGCTGCCCGCAGCTGCTTGTTTAGAATTTAACGCCTCTGCAGCCGCTGCTTCCGATCTGGCAGCTGCAGCCAGGGCCTTTGAGGACTCCGACTCAATGGTATCGACGTGATCTCGATACCACTGTTGGTTTTCGTTGTGCTCATTAACAATCTGTAAGAGCGACTTTACCTTTATCTCAGTGCCATCAGCGGCTTCTAGGGTGACTTCATCGAGCGCCGTCAACCAGCAGCGCATCGCTTTTGAGTCAGCAGACATGCGAGTCATAAGCGCAGTAAAGCGAGCACTGAACTGTGTCAGATCACCCTCATATGTTGTAATGATTACGCAAGGTACATCTGCCTGCGTCTCACCAGCATATGGTTCCGCCAGAACCATGCTGGTGTCACTATCGACGCGCTTAATCTCGTGTAGCTTATTGTCAGGCCCAATTACGATCATGCCTGGCAATACACCATTGGCCGTCACATTCCAGGCTGTACCTGCGCCTGTTACTATGTTACTCCCCTGAGTGAATGAGATAGTACCTTCCCTGTACCACATGTTAACTCCTTAAAACGGACAAATCAGCTTCCTGCTGAACTCATATAATACACACACAAAATAAGTAATTACATACCTACTTATTTAGGCTTTAAATAATAAAACTGTTAATGTGCCAACGGCATTTGCATGATCTAATTGTCCACCATAAGACAGTGTGGTCGAGACATTTCGAGGCAGAAATAGATAAGCGCTACCGCCGCCATGCATTGCCGTCGAAGAGACGGATGCGATTCGACCACCGTAAGACGAATCAACCCACACAGTACCACCACCTTGTCCATACCCTCCGGAATATGTCCACCCATGCACACCGATATAAGGGATTACCAAATGTCTGTCATAGCTCGCCGCAGGTATGCCGATAGATGAGTTGAAACCTAACACGACCGCTTTGGCAACATCGCCCTCAATCTTTTCAGCATAAACAGTTCCGTTGAAGTAGCCTTCTTGTGCTTCAATTCTGCCTCTAAACACCCCCTGATTTGCATAGACAGTACCCCTTACTGTCACTTGGTTGAACTCAGCGTTACCGTTTTTATTGATCGACCATCCTGCTGACGAACCAGCATAATTATCAGACTGAATTACTTGCCCAATCTTTGCGTTATCAATAGTCCCGTTTTTAATCCATGCCCCATTCATATAGGCAACGCCATTCTCAATTACAAATGGTGTTGTAATATGCCCATTAACAGAGTTAACTAATCCAAAGCGATCCGCCTGAACAAGAAATTGCGAAAGCCCTGTGCTATCGATACCAAGTGCAATACCGGCAACATACTTCTGGCCACCAGAGGTTGAGGTTTCCATCTTCAGAGTCCATGCGGTAGACACCTTCTCGTTCGTATCCGCAATCGCTTTTGCCTGCTCCTGAATGATCGCAGAGTTGCCATCAACCTCAACCTTAATCGTATCTACTCTCTTACCAAGTGCGCCATCTGCATCTGCCCTAGCAGTAGCCTCGGATGTAATAGCTGCTTTAATGTCTTCCGATGTTTGAGCTGCCAGAGAGTTAATTTGAGAAGACAGGGCACTATCTGCATCCGTCCTGGCACTGCTCTCAGCGCCAATCGCTGCCTTAATGTCCTCCCCCGTTTGCGCCTTTAGTGTGGTTATCTGGCGAGCCAGGGACTCATCGGCGGTAGCTCTTGTCTCCTGTTCCGTCGCAATCGCAGCCTTAATATCGTCATCAAGCTGAGACTGAAGCGCAGTGATTCGCTTCGAGATAGCCTTATCCGCTTCCACACGAGCCGTCGTTTCCTCGGTAATTGACGCTTTAATTTCATCACCAATTTCAGCACGAATCTCTTCGACCTTAGTGGCCATTGCCGACATATCATCAGCGAAAGCCTTCTGCGTAGTGGCAATCTTCGCGTTGTTGATCATCTGCTTGTGCTGGTCTTCATCCTGACGGAGAGCAAGATCGATATTTGTCTTGGCAATAGCGTCGATATTTGTTGTGACCTCGGAGCTTGCGCGATCAATTTCGGCAACAGTCTTCTTCATTTCTTCAATTGCAGCAGCGCTATCATCAACGGATGACTTCATTGCCTCAATTTGCTTGGCATTAGCCTTATCGCCTTCGACACGGGCTTCACGCTCTTCAGCAATCAGCGCGGAGGCATTGTCGAGCGCAGCGTGTGCCGCTTCAACAGCGCCAGCGACGGCTTTACCCTGCTCAGAAACGGTCTCCTGCAACTCAACCAGAGCCGCATTAGAGTCCTCAACCTGTTGCAGCGCGTCGTTGACCTTGTCCAGCGTGCCTGAAACCTCATTCTTGAGATCGGTTTGAGACTGCTGGAGAGTTTCATCGGCTGCGGCCAGTTCCTTAAGGCTCTCTTCCATCTGCTTATGAAGATTGTCGACTGCATCCTGAGACGCCTTCGTATCGATTTCCTCAAGCAGCTCCTGACCCAACTCGGACGAAGTAATTTTACCTGTCAGGAATGAAAGAACGTCTCTTGTCGTCGCTTCCGTACCCAGATTTGAGTTCGGCGGGCTTAACATGCCACGCTTGTTCGCCGCACGAACCCAATAGTACCAGGTCTCACTATCTCCCAAACCGGCATGGGTAAACGTTGTGCTGGCGGCCTCTGCAATCAACTTTGCTGTTTCCAGATCGTTGGTCTGGGAGGCGTACACGTTGATGTGATCGAGGTCGATTGAGTCCGGGTTGACCCAATTCAGAATCACGTTGCGGTAGTCGCCCACAGCCGTCAGAGAGGTAGGAGAGCCTGGCGGCGTCATCGTACCTTTTACTTGATAAACGGTGCTGACGATGTCCGTCTTCTTGCCGCTGAACGAAACCGCATAGAGCTGAATGTCGTATTGACCATTCTCGGCAATATTGAGGATCTCGAACTGCTCTTCGGTAACGCGTGCGGACTGCCAGTTAGAGACGTTGTTCTCATCGGAACGGCGCCAACTGATCCAATATTCCGCAGACTTACCCTCCCAGGTGGCAACGAGTTTGATTGAGAGGTTGCCCGGACTGGAGATATACGTCCCTTCCGTCACCTGCAGGTTAGTCGGCTTCGAATAAGTCGGATCGAGAACGGTGTTGTTCTCTGGGATCAGCGTCGCGCCGTTGTCGATGGCTTCGTACTTCGATGCGTTATTCTGGACAACCGTAACGTCAAATGTCCCCTGGGCATCCCCCTGAGCAACGTTGATAACGCGCACACGCATTGGCTCCAGATCTGGCTCTGTAATCGTCCAGACGCCATTCATTACCGGCATATCGCCGGAATTGAGCGCTTTGGAGAAGGTCACTTTGGTAATGTCTTCCCCGGTCTCAAGAATATCGCGCTCAACGATTTCACCTTCCTGATTCAAGATCCGGATGTAGCTACCGGCCTTATTCAGCGTAACCGGTGCGTCGAGAGTGATACTGTTCTTTGTGAACGCCACAATGCGGCCAGAGTTGCGCTTACCTGCGCGGTATTTGTTCTGAATCAGCACCGTTTCGCCCGGCATCAGGAAGGAAGCATCCAGCCCTGCCGTAAAGCTGATAACGTCCGATTCCATGCGTGCGGTATACAGCAACCACAGACCGACACGATGCGCCTGGCCGCGGCTAGTGCAGCCGAACGCAACCACTTCGGTTTTGCGCTCGCCATAACGACGCATCGCCTCCTGGTCTTCTACGTACTCGATGTTTTGTTTGTAGCCGTCTTCCTTGTTGTTGTAGGTCACAAGAGCCACTGACGGACGGTCTTTGCGCGCAGATCCCTTATAGCTGAACATGCCGTCTTTGACGTTCGCGTTGGTGAACATCATGACCGGATCTGACGGGCTATCCTGCATGACGTTAACCATGCCGCCAGCCCAGAAGACCATACCGCGGAAGGCGCCAGCGATATCCTGAATCAGTCGGTACGCGTCCTGACGGCTGGTGATCTGGGTGTTGATAGCAAAGCGCTTCTCTTTGCCCCCGAATCCATTGTCAACTTCTTCGTCGCAGTAGCGCCCAATCTGGTAGATCTGCCCGAGGTCAATCATGGACTCAGAAACGAACTGCCCAAGGCCATAACGAGCGTTGGTAAGCACGTCGAAAAGAATCCAGGCTGGGTTTGAAGACGAAAGCAGCTTAAAGGTGCCATCCCATACGCCGATATAGGTATTTGTATTCTCATTGTAGTTGGACGGGACGCGGATCTTCAGGCCACGAACCAGATACGAACGAGACGGCATTGAGCTGCCGAACTGCTCTGAGTTAACCTTCAGGCCAACCAACGCTGAGTTCGGGTAGTTCATCGGTGTATCGACGATCTCACCGATAGAGTCCACCCACGTATCGTTAAAAATGTACTGAGTGTTGCTGTCTTCGGTAATACGAATCACGCGAATTTTGTAGGCACGACCTGGCTTGGGCAGTTTCAGTTCATAGCTGCGGTAGTAGACGCCTGTCTTTTTTGCCGTCAGCGTAACTTCGGAAGTGCTCTCCCCTTCTGCGATGGCGTCCTTGAAGGCATTGTCGCCATTGGCAATCTGGAATTTGTACTTCACGGTCGTACCGTTGGTATCACCGGTCTTTTTGTCGACGCTACGCAGTGACGGGAACTTCAGAATGACGCGGACACGGTCTGCCTCATCGTTATCAATGGCAATCGTGACGTCGTGAGTTCTTTTCAACTGGATGTTGACCGACTTCGGCGTTTCAACGAAATCGAACCCGGCCATCGGCGTCTGGTCTTGTGAACCATCACGGAAATCCCAGGTGATACCACTAAAGTTTGGTGACCCGTCTTCGTTGAGGATTGGCAGATCATCAATGAAGATCGATTTTGCGCCATCCACCAGCCCGCCAATGACACCTTCCCCGAGCAGGTCGAGGATTGACGCCATAGCACGCGAGTTTACGGTATCGTCAGCTTCAACCGGCGTGCGGCTGGAGCCACTGCTTTTCTTACCGCCAGCACCTGCAATCAGGAGAGGCAGTCTCTTCTTCTTGAACTGTTCCATGTTCAAAAATTCCCTTCTTACTAAAGCTGGTCGATGGTGATCGAAGAACTCACTACCTGTGAGCCGACCAGAATTTCCTCACCATAAATGAGCTGAACCGGGTTGCCCTGGTTAGTGGTGTTTTGTGGCCCGTCGAAATAAAACGAGTTCGAGTTATCTGCCTGCCTTACGCTGTCATTGGTCGCCTGGGGCGAAATTAGCTGAGAAATACCACCCATCATCAGTGATAAGCCGAGCGGGGCCAGCGCAGGGAACCAGAATGAAGTAACCATGACGAGTGCCCCTACAACTGTCTGGAACCACCCAAAAGCCTTGCCGCCGCTACCGCGAGGAACCGGCGTGATGCGGATCTTCGCGATGTTGTCGGACTGCCCCATCATTTGAAACTCGCTCTCATCAACCGACCACTTATGCCCCTGCTTATTGGTGATCTGGATGTGATACTTGTCGTAGGTCTTCATGTTGCGCTTCATCCAGGCTTTTAAGCCCGGACGGTTGGCTTCGACCAAATCCAACGCCTGTTTGGTGTTGCGCACTTTTAAATGCCAGTGGCGGCCGAAATGTCTGGCCATCGGGCCACCAAGTTGCACATGAACTAACTCAGACACGTCTCATCTCCCTTGAGTAAGTCTCTGTGACGCAGGTGGTGCGTCGTGTGTTTCTGGTACATGCCACCGTAATAAGCGCGGCAGCTCAGGCGGTCGATCTGGTGGTGCAGGATCATTCCGTCTCCGATGTACACCGCGCAGTGGTCAGGCATCTTTCCGTACTGAATGAAGAAAACGTCACCACGCTGGGGTTCCGTCCCCGGCGCCAGACGAACAAGCCCTTCATTGCGGTAGTTCTGATCGAGAATGTCGGTATCGCCCGTGTACCACGATGGAATATGCAGGTGCGGGTTCGGATTCAGCTCGACGTTGAACTCACGCTTCAGATAGTCGCGGCACAGCATCCAGCAGTCGAAGACACCAAACACATAGGGTCGTCCCAGATAAGGCATCTCAAAGCCGTCTGGAGTGATCACATTCATCTCACTGAAGTGAAATGGTGCATCGCCCTCGACATTCTTCCGAACTGCCAGAATCAGCCACGGAACTTCCGTTGCCTCGCATCCGGCACGGTCGGCGTCTGACGCATCAGCTGATTCGTCAGTGTGGGAGTGCCAGATGGCAACCACGTCTCCCGCATCTTCCGCTGCGATAATGTCGTCAGCGTGCATAACAAACGTGTTTTCCGGGTTTTCCGACACGTTCCGGGCTTCCATGAAGCGATATTTCTCGCCAGTGGTACGCACCAGAAAGCCACACGCTTCGTTCGGGTAGCGTTTGATGGCTGTCAGATAGATTTGCTGCATAATGTCCGACCCAAGCTCAGGGAAAGCTCTATTACCCATAACGCGTTGCTCCAATGAACCCGCCAAAGTGGATTACGCCATTGGCAAAGTAGTTACGGCGTGCGTTGCATGAGTCGTAGCGTTTCGTGCAGTAATCCGCGCCTGACATGGTGGTTTGCTGGTTGTTTTTGTCGAAATATGGGCCTGTGTAGCCGCACTCTGGGCCGCGGTATTTCCACGGGCAGGTGTTTTTGATGATCTGGCGGTACGGCAGCTGCACGCCCATCAGATCGAACACACTCGACAGCTCAAACTCGACAACCTCATGGGTTTCAAGAGTCTTCTGCTCGACGAACCACATCTCATCCGGAAAATGCTGATTTGGATCTGCGGTTGGATTCCCGTCTTTGAAGTTGGCCGCATCGAGAAAACGCGCCAGCGTCATCTTGCGGATGATGCGACAACCAACCAGATCGTCGTTTGCCTGGACTTCAGCGGAGACAGTACCGGCAAAGTTGGAGACCTGGATTTTTGGACGCGGCAAAGTACCCTGACCAGTCTTATCAAAGCCTGACGCTTTGATTGGCCACGGTTCGTAGGACACACCTTGCCAAACGACTGGCTCCATCAGTTCGTTTGTACCAGCGTGGAAAAACAACTTGCCCCCAGAGGTGGTGTTCGACATATCAAGTTCGAACAGCTCAATGTGCGCCGAAGGCGACAAGCTCTGAATATCAGCTTTAATACCCATCGTTTCTTCCTTGAAATAAAGAGGCGCCAACATCCTGTCAGCGCCTACAAATAATAATAAATAAGTGATTACTTATCCAGTGGGTTAAATTATCCTTCATAAATTTGTCGGAAGGTCGCAGTGAGAACGAGATAGCCCTGGTAACGCTTCACAGTATGGCTGTCGCAGACCACAACCATCTTTTTGCCACGAGGGTTCGTCCAGTAGAACGACTCAACGGCCGCGCGTGCCGTCAGAAAGTCATCGACGGCATTAATAACGTCGTAAGAGCGCGTGAATGTCAGGCTCCACTCTTCTTTAATGCGATTGAGACCTTTGGCCTGGCGCTGTTCGTAATCGTCACCGAAATTCAGCACCGTCACGTTAGGCTTCACGGTCTTTTCCGACTCGTAGTCGGGATACCAGTTAAAAGTCAGTCTTTCCATCTCACATCCTTGTGAGACTGCCCCTTACGGGGCAGCCGTGGTTAGTTACGTTGAGAGTTAGGGTTGAGCGAACCGCCTGGCCGCTTCTCCTGAGCGATGGTTTCAAGCGCGATCGCCTTCATGCGCTGAGCTGCCTGACTCCATGCGCCTTCGGAATTGCTGTTCTCCGAGACACTGCCGTCGCTGTTGACGTTGATCTCAATGCTGACAGGTGAGAAAACGCCGCCACCGCCTTTAACACTCTCTGCGTTGAGCGTGACCGGGATGGAACGCCCATCCGGAAGCGGAACGTAGGCTTCGTTCATATCCCCTTCACCAAACAGCGCCAGCTGTGGAGAGTCAGCGATGCCACCTTTCTGGTACGCACGCAGCGGAACCACGCCGTCTTTCCCGAAAATGCCGCCTTTGGCGAACTTCGGAATTGCCGGGATGCCGCCAGTACCATTAGATGCCGATCCGGTGAGATTGTTGAACCCGGAGTTAGAGCCGGAGGAACCAGATCCGATGTTGTCGAAGCCACCACCAGCCCAGGCAGACACCAGCCCGGAGGCAATGGTTGCGCCGAAGCTCAACCACTTATTGCCAGAGCCGGACATGTTTGCGCCCAGCATGGCAAACGCGGCAGAAAGCGCACCAGTGACAGAGCTAAGGTTCTGCATAGAGAAGATGGATGTCTTCACCGCTTTGGTTTCCGCGTCTTTGGCTTCAGTACTGGTAAACAGTCCATTTACCCAGCTGCCGATCGCATTGGTTGCAGATCCAATCGCGCTGGTCGTCTGCTGAGTGGTCTGCCCCAGACCGGAGACTGAGCTGGAGGTCTCTTTCGTCGCCTCGCCCACGCTCTTATCGCCATTGATCGCATTCATCCGGACGCCCTGGTTGGCAACCGCTGACGCGACACCAGAAAGCAGATTACCGCTCTGAGAGCTGCCCGCTGCCGTCGTTCCCATCCCCAGCATGTTCATGAGTGGCAGGGTGATCTGCGTCTTCACAACCATGTTGGTGATATCGCGGAGAATGGATTCTGCCAGGCTGGAGAAGTCCAATTTACCTTTCATGACGAAGTCGGTCAGCGTATCCGTCATGTTGCTGAACAGGTTGCTCCAGCTGTTTTCCAACTGATCGGCCAGATTCTCGTACTCAAGCGCCAGCTTCTGTGTCGCCGTACCCGTCTCTTTGATGAGAGCGGTGTTGCCTGCCGCCACCAGTTGGTTAATCTGCTTGGTGTAGAGCGCCACGATTTTCGGATCAGAAGCCTGGTCACGCAGATCCATCAACGCTTTCAGGTTACGGTTGTAGGTGTCGTTGAAATCAGCCACCTTCTCTTCACGAGACGGCTTGTAACCCGCGCTGATGATGGAATCGGATTCCGGCGCCCAGGTGGAGATCATCTGCTCGACGTTGCGGCGATTGAACATCTCGCGATAGTCGTCGCTCGCGTTCGCCAGGTCAGCCAGGCGTGACTTGGCTTTGTCGATCATCTCCTGAGTGATGAACTCATTAGGTACGGCGTTGGCCAGTTCGGTCAGCGATTTGGTAGTATCGCGGAGAGACTGATCAAACGACACGGTCGCTTTTGAGCTTTCACCCATCTGCCCCATAAGCTGATCGGCTTTATCCAGAGCTTTCTGGTAGCCGGCCGCCAGCTTACGCTGCGCGTTTTCTTCCTTCCTCGCTGCACGTTGAGAGGCATTGGCGGTGCGCTTCCCGGCTTTTTCCGCTGCTGCGGCATCCTGCTCACGCGCTTTGGTCAGCGCGGCGATCGCGGCGGCACGCTCCTCGTCGCTCATTTTCTCCAGAGAGGTGGCGCTGGAGGCTTTCTGCAGGTTCAATTGGGTTTTGAGCTGTTTCGGCCCGATGATCGGCTTGCCTTCGAAGTCCATCATAGGCGTACCGTCTGGCAGTGTGCGCTGGTAGGTCGCGGAGTCCATCTGGTTCCGCATATACTGTGCCAGTGCTTTTTGAGCCGCCTTATCGGTCGTCCCTAACCCCAGAACAGTTCCCTGGTTGGACATTACGCCCTTACCGGTTTTCGCCGCGCTATCACGCTCGAACTCCGCCTGAGTCAGCTCCTGAGCAACAGCTTCAAGATGCTCCTGATACCCGCGAATGCTGCCTTGCAGCTTATGAACCTGCTCTGTGTTCCCCTCTTTCTTCGCTTTCTCCAGCAGGTCGCTGAAATGGGCAATTTGCTTCTCGGTGGCGTTTTTACGAGAAGACAGGTCGTCGACCAGCTTCTGTGCAGGTTCCAGATAAGACTTGTTCACCTTCTCGCGAAGCGGCGCGAGCAACTTGTTCTTCTCGTCGTCCGAAAGTGATTTGTCGTCGTTGATTTTCTGGATCTTGTCCAGAGCCTCCTGACGGGCTTTCACAAACGTCGCAGAGAAGACCTGGTTATCTGCCCGGATTTTCTCAATCTGGGATTCAGCAGCCTCTTTTGCCAGGCGCTTGGCTACCGCGCCATCACCCAACGCCATCGTGCCGGTTGTTCTTTCGTACTCTTCCTGATTTTTCTTCAGGCGAGCCTCAACAACCTCTTTGGACTCCTTCACGGCGACAGGGCCAGCCACTGTGGAGTAGTAGTTCACGCTTTCGCCAGTTTTAAGCGCCTGCTGGTCTCGCTGGATCTGCTTTTCAAGCTCGGCTGCACGCGCTGCCATCTGCGCACGCTTGGCCGCCGTCATCGCCTCCGGGATTTTGCGGATCTCGTCCACGACTTTGGACGTTTCGCTGCGGAGCATGGTCATATACGTGATAAGACCGGCTACAGCCACGGTAGCTACGGTGAACGCTGCACCAATGGGGTTTGCTGCAATGAATGCAGTTAGCCCAGCAAATGCGCCCTGAAGCCCCGTAATCGCGCCACGGATAGCGAAGATAAGCGATGGGATTGGAGCCAGCCCCATACGAGCCGCACGATTAAAGCGGGTGACAGCTGTCGCGCCCAGATTGAACGGAGCCTGGAGAACGGTCGACATCTTGGTAAATGTGTTAACCATTTGCCCGGCAGTGCCAATCACGCCTGCAATCCCGGCACGCATCAGCTTGAACGCCACCATTGCAGCAACGACTTTGCCCAGGCTGATAACCAGTTCCTGGTTTTTAGCCAGCCACTGCGCCAACTCGCGTAAGCCGTCGATCGCCGTGGAGAGTCCGGAACCCAGCGAGTTAGCGAACGAAATGCCCTCTGCGCTGTTCATGATGGAGGCCAGCTCTTTCATCCCCTTTGAGAGAGAATCCAGATAGCCCGCCTGACCGACACGATCGGCAAACAGCGTAAAGGAGGTTTGCAGTTGCGCCAGCGCACCAGTGTATGTTTGCATCATGTCTTTGGCGGCGTTTTCGTTCTCTGCACGCAGACCAACGAACATCAGCGATAGCGCCTGTTTCGCTTCCACAGTACCGGTGGAGACTGCTTTGGTCAGTTCCCCCATAGTGATACCGGCAGCGTCTGCCATCGCTTTCATCGCGTTAGGAACGGCTTCACCTAATTGCTGACGCAGTTCTTCCATCGACACGACGCCCTTACCGGACATCTGCTGGACAGCCACGGCAGCACGTTTAAGCAGCTCGCTATCGCCGCCGAAGCGTGCAACGGAGTCCACCAGTGCTTTCAGCGATCCGTCAGTAGGATCGAGACCTGCCGAGCGGAATTTAACGAAGGAATCGGTCAGCGCCTGCATCGCAAACGGGGCGTTTTGCGCCATATCCACGATGTACTGCATATCCTCTGCGGCTGCTTTGCCAGGGTTGGCCTTGTCCTTGTTCAGCCCGCGCAACATGACGCGCATACGCTCCATTTCGGAGGCAGCTTCGACGATTGGCTTCTGCCAGCCGAACAGGATGTCAGTTACCGTTCTTGCCGCATCTCCAATCTCGCCAAGCAGGAAAATGTTGCCGCGCAGACCAGAGAACACACCACTTTCAGCACCACGCCCGCCGTGGCCATAGGAACCGCTGTGTCGACCGCCATTACCACCGCCCTCACCGTAGCCGCTGGTGCGCACACGTACCGGCTTGCTGATCAGTTGCTGGCGACCAATCACGGCATCCATCTGATCGCGGACTTTCTTCAGCCCCTCGGCAGCCTGGCTAGTTGTGACACCCCAATTACTGAGACGCTTCGTCGTGGTGTTAAGGCGCGTATTCATGCCACTCACGGAGGCAGAGGCTTCTTTTACCTCCGTACCGAAGCGGCTGGCGCTCTTGCCAGCGAACGTTGCCCAATCGGAAAACTCATTGAGTTCAGACTGAACCTTGCGCAGCGATGTGGTGAGTTTATTAACGGATGAGGTGGTTGTGTCGACGCGCTCAATCAGGGTTTTGAGACCTGAGTTGAGGCTGGTAATGTTGCCTCGCGTCTTGCGCGAAGCATCGGACACAAGCTCGAAGCCGGCAGCTACATCCTGTAGTTTGTCTGCCGTGGCATCGAGTTTGGACTCCAGAACGCCGATGATGCGGGAGACCGAACCCAACGAGCGTTCCAGATTGTTAATTTTCTGAGCTGGCTTTGTGGCCTGCTCCCCGAATCTGGTAAGTAGCTTACCCGCCCGGTCGATTGACGCTGTAAACTGCTTGTCTTCCAGCGACAGGATAAACTCTACGTTTTGTGACATTCCCTTGTCATCCTCTGCCAAAAATTTGCATCAGTTGCTCTTTGGCGTCAGGGTCTGCCTTATCCTTGCGTGGATCGTAGACTTTATCGGTTACGACTGGTCTTCCAATCCTGAGTTGCAAACCCTCCATGAACGCCTTCACGCCCTCGCCATCTGCCTGGGCAGCGCGAGCGACTTGCAGGTTGCGGACATCCTCTTCCGCGCGCAGACGGTCGATGTTGCGACTGAGCATCCAGAACATCGTTAGAGGGACGCCCAGCAGCTCTAATGGCGACACGGCGTAGTGAGCAACTACACGACTGAAATAGAATCCGAGATCTATCGATACGGTCTTTACCCCGGATTCATCGCGGGAAATTACTTTGCCCCTTCACCAGCCGCTTTTTCGTTCTCTTCATCAATCACTTCCATAGCGAAGGTGAAGATCTGCTGGAGCTGCGGAACAGTCAGTTTTTCCAGTACAGCGTCCGGCACGGATGGGATGACCTTGCGAACCAGGTCGGCGTAAGCAGTTACCTGCTCAACAGGCGACATGTTCTGGAGGTCTTTGCCTTCCATCTGCTTGATGGAGACGAACAGGCCAACAGTCATTTCAACGATTGGGTATTCCTGACCGCCGAACTTGATGCTTTTCTTCGGAGGCAGAATGGAGTCGAGATCGAGTAATTTGGTCATTGGTTAAAGTCCTTTTAAAAGAGAGGCTCTTCCTGAGCCTCTGCTTAGTTAGATCGCGATTATTGGGCAGAATTAACCGTTACTGCTTTGGTCGCTTTCTTGCCGCCGCTATTGCTGGTAAAGGAGATATTTGCCGAACCTTCAGCTACTCCGCGAACCAGACCAGTCTGGTCAACGGTGGCTTTCTCCTGATTGTCTGATTCCCACACACCGGTTTTGTCGCCGGCATCTGCAGGGGTGATCTGGGCAGTCAGTTGCACGGTCTCACCGGCTTTAACTTCCGGAGATTCCGGAGAGATAGAGACGGTTTTAACCGGCTTTGGGCCGCTCATTTTCCCCAGCACGCCGTCGTCATCCGGGTAAGCGGTGAACTGAACGGAGAACACGCGAACATCATCAGACTGGTAGGTCATGGTGAAGTTACCTGCGGTCGCAGCTTTCGGGATAGTCAGAACGTAGTCGGTGGTATCCTGCGGGGTCAGAACCAGCTCTTTGGCTACGTCGATCAGGTTGACGCCCTGTGCGGAAGTGATGGTCACAGCGTTATCGTCTTCGCTCAGGGTAGAACCCGGCATCAGATCGACCATATTCTGCAACACAGACTCGGCCAGCGGCGCAGTGATAGTAATGTTACGACCCTGCACCAGCTCGGAGATGGTGGTCTGCCCCAGCTGGTCTACGGTGACTTTCAGAGTTTCGGTCGCAACTTCAACCTGAACACCGCCTTTGGTGTAACCCAGATCAACGCCACCAAACGACACTTTGCAGGCGCCAAGTTTGATGTTTTTTACATGGGTATTGGACATTGTTGGAAAACTCCTTTTTCCGTTAAATCAGCACCTTCATGGCGCTAATGGTAAGTATATACTTACTTATTTTATTAATTCAACAAATAGCCCGCAAATTCAATCGGGATACCCGCTTCAATCAACGAACCTTCGTTTTTGGGATAAGTAATCGGCATCGACATTGGCCGAACCAACCGGAAGTAAACGCCCTCTGACACGGTTTCTTCGACCGGGAACATGTCCATGATCTTATTGGCTTTCGCCACCGCCTTTGTGATCGTCGCATTACGCACGATGACGGTGAAAGAGTCGTGATAGAAGCCTTTTAACTCATGGTCAATGGTGATCCCCGTATTGGGAGTAACCAACAGAACACCGGACTTCACATTGGCTGGCATGTAGTGACAGAAAATGTCAGTGCCGACTGTACCGATCTTCGCCTTCTGCATCAGGCTCGCAAATGCTTCAATAAACACATCAACCTCTCGTAAAACCTGCTTTCCTTGCCGCTTCTGCTATCGTCTGAGTGAACTGCTTCTCACTGATCTGCACGGCTCTCTCAAGGAACAAAGGCCCAACTCGTGGCTTCACACCAGCGACTGGCGGGTTGGTGACGCTCTTCATGCGGGAGAGATAGCCGAGACGATACTTGCCCAACTCCATGTACTCCGCATAATCGCCAACCTCAACGCCCGGATGCCCTTCGCGTGGTTTGGCTCCAGATACCGATAACTCAATACGCAGCCCGGTATAGCCTTCTTTGACCACTCTCGCGAAGATCGCGCTTTCGAGTGAGCCAGTCTCCAGCGGGGCCATTGCCCGCGCCAGACGCTCAACCAGACGCGCCAGCTTCTCCATGTCACGGATGAGATAACGCTTAAAGGCTTTCTGGCTGTTATTGAGCCTGTCGCCAGCACGCTTAAACTGATGCGCGTCGTACTTCAGACCCATATGTTTGCCCCTACTTCCAGATGCCCAGGGCGCCCACGCAGTCCCCAGCGACGATGCACGCTGGATACCTTCAGCTTTTGCCCCTCCAGAATGAGAACGTCATCAAGCTGCACTGCGGCCTCAAGTGGGATCACCAGAACAGCATCGAACAATTCCAGATTCGCTTTACCGCGACTGCCGGAGCTGTCCGCACGTACCGATGACTTCTCGTTACTTTGCTCAAACTTAACGACGCCGACGTTCGTCTTCCTGACGAACTGCAATTGCGCTTCACCGTAGACATTCTTCGAACCCAGACGGTAAATCGCTATCTCGGCTTGCCATGAAATGTTCATGCACTCTCCCTGTGGTTGGCAGCCGCACTCATTACCAGGCGAAGGCGCGATTGCTCGTCTTGAGCCTTTCGACCAGAAGTAAACAATGCGACTGGCGTTACGCACGGCGAACAATCATGCGGTTATTGATGTAACTGACCAGCAGTCGCCAGGTACTGCGAGCCACATGCACATTTGCCGCTTTGCCGGTGCGGTACATATTGGTCGTTTCACCAATGGACTCAGACAGAATGCCGTCCTCGCGGGCTGCCGCTACGTCATTACCGTTAGCGATTTCGCAGGCTTCATTAACCACGGCCAGCATTAATGCCTGTTTGAAGTAGTCCGGGAACTCGTCGAATTTCTCCGGCGTCATCTGCTCCCAATCGATCAGATCGTGACGATATGCCCCGTCAGCGCCCCACGGAATGTCATAGACGTTCAGCATGTTTTGCGGGCGATCGTACCGGTCGAAGTCGATACGCAGGACTTTGCGGATTGAGAACGGCAACGTTTTGACGCGTCTGGTGGCCTCAATGAGACGTTTGCGCATCAGCCCTTCACCATCAGCTAACAGTGTGTCGCCGTTAAGCATATCGATAGCTTGCATCTGGGCGTCTGCGACCGTTGCGAATGACTGGCCTGGAATTGACAGCTCGAAGCTATTCAGCAGAACGTACATCTTGCGCTCTTCATGCGTCAGCCCGGATGCCACCGCTTTGACAATGACGTGTCGCAGATCGCGTTCTTTATCTGAAAGCAGGTTGTGTTCGGCCGACACGACAACCGGAATGGACATCTGCCCCTCAGTAATATCGAGAGGTTCGTTATCGACGATGATCGCACCAGCGCCATCTCTGACGGTATACGTGGCCGACTCAATATCCAGAACGTTAAATGCGAACGACAGGGAAACAGCTTCCCCGCTACGGTACGTGTCGATCTGCGCCATTACTCACCGCCCTGTGCTTTCAGGATGCCTTCGATCATTTCAACGATGCCTTTGGCTTTCACGCCAATCTGGTTGCCAATCTGACGCAGGCCCGCAATACCCTCACAGTCCGCAATCGACTCCAGTTCTTCACGAGTAAAGCGCTGTACCGGTTTGGCTTCCACTTCAGCCGTACCACGTTTCATTGGCACAATATCCGGGGCCGCCGTCTCGACAATGTCGTCCGCAGTCAAATCATTGCGGCTGCTGTACGCGGCAGAAGGAGATACATTTTTGCCCTCAACGGTAGTAGCACGCATGGAGGCACAAATCCGCTGCTGATCGATGAATGGCAGTTCGGCAACCGAGATGCCGTCGACAAACTGGATACCGCAGAGAATGCCCGTGTACCCCAAAAACTGAGGCTCCAATAAACGAATTTTTGCTGGTTTCATTCTTCTTCTCACTTAATGGGCGGCATAGCCGCCCATGTGTTGGTTACGCAGCCGGTGCTGCGGTCACTTCAACGGTCGCAGTCGCTTTGTGGCTACCGTCTTCTGTGGTGACTTCGATAGTGGCAGTGCCTGCAGCCACTCCGGTCACAAGTCCAGTTGCGCTATCAACCGTCGCGAACTCGGCATTTTTTGACGCCCAGGTTACGCGCTTATTGGTTGCGCCAGCCGGTTCGATGTTCGCGGTCAGCTGTACCGTTTTGTTGGCTTCAACGCTGGTGGTGCTCGGATCGACAGAGACGCCAGTAACAGCAACGACAGGCTCAGTGACTTCCACCGTGGCAGTAGCTTTATGGCTGCCATCCTGCGAAACCACTTCAATGGTTGCCGTACCAACGGCTACGCCAGCTACGTTACCGTTCTGGTCAACGGTCGCTTTGTCGCTATTTTTGGAAGTCCAGGTGACTCTTTTATTGGTTGCGTTTGACGGTTGTACATCAACGCGCAACTTGACGGATTTCCCTTTCTCAACGGAGGTAGAGTCTGGCGTTACCGTAACGGACTCCACGCTGACAGGCTTAACGGTCACTTCGACTGACGCAGAAAGCTGAGTCTGCTTATCGGTGGCGGTGATCTTCACTTTGCCCGGAGTCACGCCAGTAACCAGACCCGTACCGCTGACTGTGGCGACCTGGTCATTGGCCGACGTCCAGGTGAATGAATCTGCGCTTTTGCTCATAGTGATACCTGCACTAAGTTGAACGGTTTTGCCCACCAATACGGACGGCGCAGCCGGTGTAATGGTGACAGACTGAGTGAACGGAATTGCCCGGAAGCAAGCCGCAAGATGGTTCTGCTGGCGCTCGCTCAGAGGCTCGTTGGAGATGGAATTGGTGAATCCGGCACGGCACATATGCCCCGTGAAATCCGCAAACGCCTCTTCCGTGATCTTCATCTTTTGTTCTGGCATTTCTCGCTCCTACAAAAAGGGTGGGCGTATAGCCCACCCTTAAACGGTAGATAATTACTTACCTACTATACTGATCAAATTTTTACGTTGGTCAGCGCGGCGATAGCCTTGTCGTGCTTGTTCGCCAGAGAGCAGTACCACTTAACGCGGGTACGGGTTGCGTCTTTGTTCTGAACAGTACCGATGTTCTCAACAACGATACCGGCGTTTTCACCGCCATACAGACCAGTCACACCGTTCTCTTCGGACAGGTGCAGGCAGTAGATGCTTGCTTTGCCCGCGTCAGTCGGGATGAAGTCGTTCACGATGAACGGTACACCGTTGTGGCACAGCATCGGACGGCCGAAGTTTTCCATCATGATTTCGGACGGGCCGAGGCTAACGGTACGCAGCAGAGCGCGATAAGCACGCAGGTGCTCGGAACGCATCATGATGCAGTCTGCGCCCAGATCTTTCACCGCGTCGACCAGCTCGTCGAACATGGAGAAGGTCATGGAAGCGCCTTCGATGTCGATCTTCTGATCGTCGTGCATCAGCTTCGGAATACCGTCGAATGCTTTGGTGTTGGTGCTGGAGTCGCCCAGAATCAGGTTGCGGCGGAATGCGCGAGCCAGACCTTTCACCTTCTGACGAACCTGGATTGCCAGCTGGTTGTTGGTGTCGGACATAGTGGTCGCCAGGAATTTGTCGACGTCTACGTCGCCTGCCAGGATACGCAGCTTCGCAACGTGTTCGGTGAAGGTTGCAGCGCCTTCGGTGATGGTGTCGTTCACATCAATGAAGGTTGCTTCGCTCAGGGTAGCTTCGCGGTTGTAGAGGTATGCCTTAGAATTAATCTTCATGAAAGGCAGAACAGCGAACAGGTCATCGCGATCGATGATGGTCTCGATCACACCCTGCTCAAGTTCGTTGTTAGACAGCTTTTCAGCTTCATCACGCAGTAATGGCATCTTTCATTTCCCTATGATTTAAGATGTTACTTGAGTCCGATTTTCCCCAGACCGGAGGTCAACTTATCCATAGTCGACTTGCTCTTCGGCTGGTTTACTTTGTGGGTCGGTTTGCTATTGGAACCAGCACCCTGCTTGGCTTCGCTGCGCAACAGTGCGTCAGCTTCCGGATCTGCACGCAGAATGCGCTCAATCGCGGATTCGAACGGTAACGGTTTGCCTTCACCGTCAACCAGAACTGCACGTTCTTTCTGACCGGCTGGCTTATCAAAGCCCACAACACTACCGTCTTCACCCACTTCGAAATGAGAGCCGTAGATAACGCGAGCCTTAGCCGGAGTCATCAGAACTTTGTCACGCAAGAAGGCAGAGCCGCTGAAGGAAGCGCCAACAGTCATTTCGACCAGTTGAGCCTTCAGTGCGGCGTTCTCGCTCTCCAGAGCGGAGTAGCGTTCGTCGCGCTGTGCCAGTTCAGCCTGGTGCGCTTCGATCATCTGCTTTTTCACAGCATCGAACTCACCACGGCGTTCCAGTTCAGCCTGCTCCGCCTCCCGACGTGCGGTTTCTGCGGCTTGTTCAGCTTCGAGAAGCTGGCGAGCACGCGCCGGGTCAATATCACCGTACTGAGCCAACTGATCGGCCAATGTGCGCTCTTTCTCTTTGCGCTTCATGTTCTCTTTCAGCAAGTCAGCACCGGCTTTCTTGGACTTACGCAGTTCTGCCAGCAACTCTTCCTGAGTCATACCGGCATACTCGTCGTCGTCACCCTTCGGTTGCTCTTTTTGCTCGCCCTGTTTGCCTGGGTCTTGATTGCCCTGCTCGTTGTCTCCAGCAGGAGCACCGCCACCAGCGCCTCCGCGCTCATGCGCTTCAGCTGCATCCATCAGGCCACGACGGGCCATAAGCATTTGCCACAGATTCATAGAAATTCCTTTTCGTTACTTATCACTCGGTCTCTTGAGTAGATGAGTCCCCATTCCCTCGGGGTTGATCTTGCCCGCTTTCTTGGGCTGTATCTCGATCATAAGTAAGTGCTGACTTATTTTCAAGGGTGTTAAGATCATTTTTTGGAGGAAATTTCAAGAGATCTTTTTGAAATTCCTTTTGCATCGCCTCGGAAATGTTCGGGAAGACCTTCTCGATGAGCATTTCCATCTGATGACGACGAACAGAATCAGGCGCCTGGAGCAGAGACAGTTTCTCAGCAACGGCAAATTCGTCAGTCAGACCGCGAATGTCGAAACTTTCCGGGTACGCGATCAGAGAGTGGTCTTCATCCAGTTCGACACCCATCCATTTCGCTGCCAGCTGCATCATCTGGCGCTCTGCCCTTTCGAGGCGCTCTGCTTTTGTCACCAGCAGACTGTTAACGCGCTGGAAGTCGTACATCTTCGCTGCGCCCGAAGAGTTATCGATACCCTGTGCGTTATCCTGCTTGGTTCGCTCACCTGCCACACCAACGGAATGGTAGATCTCGTTAATCACCGTCTTAATCGTGGTGATGATCATCTGAGCCTGTTTCGGGTCTGGAGACAGGTAGAATGGCTGATTACCGCTCTCAGAGTCGAAGGTGAAGACGCGTTTAGTCCCCATTTCGAGCACTTTGGTGTGGTTTTCATCGCCCGGCAGCAATGACTGAACCGGGATCGCCAGCTGGCTGAATGTCTGATCCTGAATAATCGCGTCAAGGTTCGACAGGTAGTTGGCCACAGCGCGGTCAAGATAGGCGATGTCGTCAATCAACGACGGGCTGAAATACGGAGACTCGCTTTCACCAATGCAATCCACCGGGAACACCGGCACCACGCCAAGATTATGCTCGCCGCTATCCTCCAGAACGACTTTGGCCTGACGACGACCGCTATTTCCGGAACCTTTCTTCACTTCTTCACGGAACAGATACCACTCGTTTTGCGTCCACAGACGGTAACGCTGGTATTCCTGCCCGGTTGACTTGAACGGATCTTCGTCGTCGCGCGCGATTTCAACAATCAGCGCCCACAACATATTGCCGTCTTCATCCCAGGCAACATCAAGCAGCTGCTGTGGCGAAATCCAGTAAGCGTAGGCACGCGCATCATTTTTCTTCTCGTCTGCAACAGACTCAACATCGACGTTCATGGTGCTGTCCACGACAACCCAGATACGGCCATAAATGGATGATTGCAGATCGATAGCCGCCATAAACGCATCGATGGAGGCGTTCTGGCGCGTGGCTCGCTTCCAGAAATTGCGGATCTGCTCCGGCGCTTCATCAGTGTTGCGGTGAATGACCTCTTTGAAGAGGTATTTGTTGATGAGGTTTACCACTTCACGAGTGTGGTTGAAGCGATAAGCGCGTTCCAGGCGCTCTTTGAACTCCTGATCGCCCTCTTTGAAGTAACGGAAGATATTGTCGTTGAACCAGGCACGCCCGCCAGCGTAGGTGCTGGCGAGGAAGTCCCAATGTTCTTTTTTCTTCTCATATTCAGGGTGGCGTCGTGCCACAAGGTCTTTGATTTGCTTGTCAGTCAATTCCATTTGCTTTTCCTTTCCGTTTAGGTAGGTACTTACCTATCTAGATCCACCAAGAATAACACGATTTTTCACCGGATACCTACGATGAACCGGATAACCCAACGCATCCGCACTGTGTTCGATGCCGCCAGTCTTATCCATGTCGCGTGAGCCTGGCTTGTAGATCACCTTCTCCAGCGAGTCGATGAGGTGTTTGCACTTCGGATCGATGTACAACCGGGTTTCGCCCGAGGCACTCATCAACATGCGATTCACTGCGTTAACACGGTCTGCGATCGGCGGGTGCTTCTTCGGATAATCGACTCGAAGGAAACCTTTTTCCTTGAAGATATCGACGTCCGATTCACCGCGTGCGTGCTGGCGATACGCACCTGCCGGGTCAGGGAAGATAGTGACCTGAGACTTCCAGCGCCAGAAACGACGCTCCAGCTCATCACACACTTCAGCCGTGTTGGAAGAGAACAGAACAACCTCGTCCACGGCCCACAACTCACCATTTGGCTGCGGCTGCAGTATGACCGATGACATAGGGTCGATGTTGAAGTCCTGACCAACCCAGATCGGCAGTTTCGGATTGAACTGGAGTGGCTTCACATGCACATTGCGGTCGAACGGGTAGTAAACGCGTCCGGACATGTTTTCGAAGCTGGCCAGGTATTCTTGCGCGAACGATTTAGGGTCCATATCGTTCTTCGCCGCTTCGATTTCCGCGCTGGGAACGAACGGAGAATCAGCCGTAACGAACTGCCAGCTCTTCCACTGCCCTTTGCGTTGCAAATCTTTGTTCTGACCGATAGTCCACAGCTTGTGGAACTCGGAGAAGCCTTTTGGCGTACCGATGATCAGAGCACCACCACGGGTAGAGGACAGTGTCGGACGCAATACCTTGTACCAGGTGTCCGGCTTCATATCCTGAAATTCATCGAGCACCACAAAGTGCAGTGCCACACCACGAAGCGTATCGGGCTTATCCGCACCTTTCAGCGCGATTTCAGAGCCGTTCTTCAGCACGATGGTCATCGTGGTGTCGTTTTTCTTACGAACCCATTTGCGTGGCAGAACTTCCTGCAGGTCATCCCACAAGATCTGGCGAGCCATCTGGTAAGTCGGTGCGACGTACCAGACACGTTGCTTCTTCTCTTTGGCTGCCGCGCGGATGATGGTGGAGATCGACAACCGGGATTTACCCCAGCGTCGACCCGCACACACCACTTTGAAACGATGTGGCGACTGGAAGACTTGCATCTGCCCAGAATGCAGCTGTACGAGACTCAGAGACGACGGGATGGCCATAGTTAGACGCTCCCATCACTTTCATCACCAGACGCGTCAGAATCGCCCTCAGCTTCGCTCAGAGCTTCCTCTTCGAGTGACTCAAGCAGATCGTCATCAATCAGATCCGGCTCATCATCTTCCTTACGCAGCTGCGCCACCTGGGAAGGCGTAAGTTCGCCAAATACCAGGTTCGGGATTTCGTCGTCTTCGTTCTCTGCGCGATCCATACCGAGCGCTTTCGAGGATATTTCGAAGCACTTAGCGAGTGTGCCGCTGGCACGCTGGAGACTCTTCAGGTCATCTTCGATGGTTGCGAGTGGCTTGCCGTCCTTCTTGGCTGTGGCCACCTCATGCATCACCATACGACCGAGTGCGAACGCCCAATCGTCGTAACGAGTCCGGCGCTCTTCGATTTTCTCTGCACGCGCCTTCGCACGCAGCTCTGCGTCGGATTTGAGCGACTCGCGCACCATCTTCCCAACGGAGTCCGCGCCTTTCTCTAATCCACGCTTTTTGAAATGTCTGGAGAGCGTTTCACGACGAATGCCGTACTCTTCCTCCAGCTTGGAGAGTGTGTATTCGCCGGAAGTCCACTTTGCTTCGGCTTCTGCCCACTCAGCTGGCGTCAGGCGAGTTTTGCTCTCGTCTTTTTCTACAGTCATAGATCCCTCTAAAACACTCAGAGCGCATCCTTGCGCTCCTAAACAACTTGTTTAATTCTGTGCCTAACCAATTTGTTTTCTGGGTGTTTAAAACCGGGCTGGGGAGTATTCAGAACCTGCTTCCGTATATATTTAATAAGTCACTTAGTATTTATATATACGGAAGCAGGCTCTCAAACTGGCTCCCAGACCGACTTACATCACCAGTAATTTGGCTCTGGCACGACCTAACGTGGTCAGTCCCAGCGTGCGACGGTGGTAGCCGGAATCACCGCGCTGGCGGCACATTCCTTTCTCCACCAGCCCCTTTTTCACCAGTGCTCGGATAGAGAACTGCATACTCTGTTTGGTCGTTTTGTACGGCAGCACTTCAAGCAGCTCGTCCAGATCGAGCAGATGCCCACGCTCATGGCCTAAATTGATGGTTTTGATGATGTCTTTTTGTTTGTCGGTCAACGTCATGGCAAATCCTTATGCCGGTAATGCAATTTCAAGAGGTTTATTCAAAGGCTGTTTGTCGAATGCCAGCAGTGGCAGCGTGTCAGGCAGCTGACGGCCAAAGTCCGGGTTTCGGTACACGCCATACAGCGGAGACGTGAAGCTCAGGTTGTGAATGTCCTTGAGCAGCTTCACGATGCTGGCCTCGTCCACCAGACTGTCGGCAATGTCCTGAATCGTCGTGCCACGATTACGCCCGGCTTTGGCCAGGGAACTGTTCTTGTGGTAGTCAGCGACCAGATCACGCAGCGCACGACGACGGCGAGACTCACTCATGGCGAACAGCTCTTTGACGATCGCTTCGTTGTCGCCAGGGTCGGAACGGAAATGACGCTGGAAGACGCGCAACGCACTCTCATAGCTCTTCGGACGCTCCGGACGGATGAACTGGAACCCTGCTTTCATGGCGAACGGGTTGTATTTGCTCATCGACGACTGGATCTCGATGATTGGCCGGTCGTGCATCCTGCTAACCAGATTAATCATTCGATAGGAGACGCCGACGCCGCGGTACTGAGTGTCCACAACGGAACGGCTGATCACCGCAAAGTTGTTGTTCACGTACCGGCCCCAATACTGGTTGGCCACTGTGGTATTGGTGGTTGGCTTCAGCTTAGGAAACATGCGATGGCGAGGCGCCAGCAGCAGTTTCGGGTAAGCCATAACCACGACGCCCACCAGCCTGTCGTCCAGTTCGCAGCGATAATACGTTGGCGCAAACGGCTTACCATCCGTCTTGTAGTGCAGCGACTTCAGCGCGTGCCAGTCTTCAACCGTACCTTTGGTAACGGTCATCCGCTCCAGAAAGTCCAGATGACGCGGGAACTCTTCCGGGCGGTAGCGTTTGATGATGATGTCTGTCATGTCGATCACCTGCGCTCGATATTGGCATTGATGAAGTCCAGGCGAAGCGATTCCATCGCCCCAACCATGACGTATGGACGCCCACCGTTATGCCAGCAATCCAGAACACTACCGTCGTTGTTGATCATCAGCAGCGCCAGGCTCTGGCTTTTGCCTTCTCTGGCGTACTGGAGTGCTTCTTCCAGCAGGCGGATGACTTCAACGTTGTTGTTGTCAGCCTCTTTCGATGGCTTCAGCTCTACGATCTTCAAATCAGGCATATTCCACCTTCACGCGTTCTTTGTAGTGCTTGGTGATCTGCATATCCGGGCGCAGCGCGTTCTTCAGGTCTTCGTGGGTCGTCGCCACCATTACCGTCGCACCAACCTTTCGTGCGGCACGCTGGAGGTTCGACGCCACAACCTGAGCGGTTACACGGTCGAGAACAGCGCCAAATTCGTCGGCTGCCCAAACTTTGGCGCCTGACTCGATCAGCTTGGCGATCTTGAGACGGTATTTCTGACCGTCAGACATCTCGGATGGCTTGCGCACAAAGAGATAGGCGTCATTCAATCCGGCCATAGACAGCAGCCCCAGCGCTTCGCTGGTGGTTTTGCCCAGCTGGTCGATGACGTTAACCTCATTGTCGAAGGTAAAGTCATCGATGGAGGCTACAGAAAGCCCTTCATCCTTCATCTGGCGTTGCAGCTCGCGCAGCACAACGGATTTACCGGAACCGGATTGGCCGGTGATGTACACCACATCACCCTGCTTCACTTCCAGCTCCAGATTGTCGTAAAGCGTCCACTCTTTTTCGTCCAGGCCAAGACCGAACGATTCGGCAATCTCCAGCGTGCGCGTGGTTTTGTTCACGCGGGTCTGAAACGATACGTTGATGGTGTATTTGCTCATGCGGCCAGCTCCCCAGAAGAAACTTTCTCCGCATACGCCACGAAAGCGTCTACCCCGCTTTCTCCCGTGATTTCTTCCATGTGGGCAAGCAAATCCCCAACCACAATGGCAGAGCCAGCAGGGAGCGTTTTAAAGCCCAATACGTCGATGACGCGGACTTCTTCAGAGGCTACTTCGCGACTGATCTCGGTGTGCTCTTCTTTCTGGCGTTCTGTCTCTTCGCCCAGATCGAGCACCAGAGAGCCGGTTTCCATCTCTTCGGTCATGCTGCCGACAAGCACGTTCAACTCGCGCTCTTCAAAACCGAAGACCTCGACGTCGCCCAGCACCAGGGATTCCAGCTCCTGCTGCAATTTGATGGCGTCGTAGTCAATACTGGCCAGGCGGTTGTCTTCCAGACGCTTCGCCTTCACTTCTTCTTCGCTCAGATCGTCGCGGACAATGACCGGCACACGCTCCAGACCAGCCAGAAGAGCCGCCTCGCGACGACCGTGGCCAGTAATGATGACGTCATGCTTGTCGACCGTGATCGGCTGGTCAAAACCGCGCTTTTTGATGGCGGCCGCCAGGTCGCGGATCTGCTGTTCGTCATGTTTTTTGGCGTTCATCTCATACGGGATGAGTTCTGCCGGGTTTCGATAGACGATTTCAAAGTTTTTGGTCATTACATACGCTCCTTGTAGTAGTCGACCAGCCACACCAGGGCTTCCCCGGCGTTCTCCATTTCGTTACCGGTATTGATTCCCTGCTCTTTGATGATGGTTTTGATGGTGTCGGCGACGCGATCTGACGCATCAAACGTCACCTTGAAGCGCATCGTCTGGTGTTCAGCGCCGACTCGCTCGGTTTTCTCGCGTTTGTCCTCATCGACCGGCTCGTCATCGCCACGGGAGAGCGCTTCCAGCGCTTCAAGATCGATAACGGACGCTTTGGCGAGTGTTGCCGCCATTTCGTCGTCATACGGGGCGATATCGGACAACCGGTAGTCGATTTCAGACTGGATTTCTTCGATTAAGCGCTGCAAAGCGACCTGATCGTCTTCGCCGTAGCGTTCGTTATCGACGAGAGACATCTGTTTGGCCACCAGGTCGTTAATTTTGCCCACGGAGATGACGGGAACCGTTGAAATGCCCTGCTCCATCGCGGCACGCCAGCGGTGTTCGCCACCGAGGATCTCAAAAATGCCCCCGTCCAGCTCCCGCGCCAGAATTGGCTTAAAAAAGCCCAATTTTTCGATAGAGCCTTTCAGTTTTTCGAAGTTTTGCGCCCCAACGGAGTTGGTATTCCAGGGATTCGGACGCAGGTTCGCGACTTCCACCTGCAGAATCGTAATTTTCACATCCATAATTCTGATACAATCTATTGTATAAGTACTTACTTACTATAATAGCCAATTACCATACAAAAGGCACGAAGGAAAGAGGTTTATGACAGTTCGGATTGTATCGAATGCAGTCAATGCGCTGATTTCTGGCGCTGATGACAACGTGAAGCGGCTCGTTCAGGAGATGTTGAGCTATGAAGTGGAGGCTGGGGACTGGAAAGGAACCAGCACGATGTTCAACTGGAGCAAAAACGCGTTCCCGGCTGGGTTTGCGAAGCCAGTTTCAGCCAACCTTCTGAAAGCTGGCATCAAATGCGTGCATGTGCGCAAGGAAAAAGCCCCCGCGCTGGGCAAGCCGAACCCGGTAGTTAACCCATTCCCGTATAACCCGGACTATGCGTATCAGGATCAGACAGTGGAAACACTGGTGCGCGAAGGGATGATGATTGCCCAGATTGCGACGGGTGGCGGTAAATCGAACGTAGCGTGTAAGGCAGCTGCTCGCATCGGTCGTATGACGCTGTTTTTAACCACGCGCTCGGTTCTGATGTTCCAGATGGCAGAGAACTTCCAGAAATCCATCGACTACCGCGCGGAGAATGGCGAGCCGTGGCTGAAAGGTCAGAAAGTTGGGGTGATTGGATCTGGTGAGTTCCAGGTCTCGCGCCATATCAACGTTGCCACGGTGCAGACCCTGGCCAGTTTTCTCGAAGAGCCGCCGCGCGACGCATCACCGGAGAAAAAACAGTACCACCTGAAGCGCCGGGAACTGGTTAAGCGCTTTCTGTCCAGCGTTTCTCTGCTGATTCTGGAAGAGGCACACGAATCATCAGGTTCAAACTTCTACGATATCGCCCGGTTGTGCATCAATGCCGATTACCGTCTGGCGCTGACAGCTACGCCGTTCATGAAGGACTCGACCGAAGCAAATATGCGTCTCATGGCTGTGGCCGGTCGCATTGAGATAAAGGTCACAGAGAAATATTTGATCGACCGAGGTATTTTAGCGAAACCCTACTTTCTATATCATAAAATCGCGTACACTCCAGACGAGGTGCGGATTAGGGCCGAACTTGCTTCGAAACACCTGAACTTTCGGGTTGGAATGAGTACGGCTTACCAGAAAGCCTATCAGTTAGGCATCGTTTACAATCTGGGCCGCAACGAGGCTATTGTGCGCGAAGCGTTAATGTACAAAAGTCACGGTCTGAACTGTATGACGCTGGTTCGTTTGAAGCGTCATGGTCAGATCTTGATGGAAATGATGAAAGAAAGCGGCCTCAAGGTCGATTTCATCTACGGAGAATCAAACCAGACTACCCGACAAGCAAAGCTCAACAGTCTGGCGGCAGGCAAGATAGATGTTCTGATTGGTTCAACCATTCTGGATGTTGGCGTCGACGTTCCAAGCGTAGGTGCGGTGATTCTGGGTGGTGGCGGCAAAGCCGAAGTTGAGATGCGCCAACGTGTTGGCCGCGGTCTTCGAGCCAAAAAGAATCAGGCTAACGTGTGCTTTATTACCGACTTCATCGACGTGAGCAACAAATACCTCATGTCGCACTCATATGAGCGGAAGCACATTATCGACACTACGCCTGGGTTTGCCGAGGGAGTATTGCCGGTGGGTAGCACATTCGATTTCACTGTTTTGAATAGAGAGTAAGCATGAGCGAGAAACGCGCTATACACTGCCAGGTTCAGTTAACCGAAAAAGCAAACGACAAGCTGGAAACCTTTCAGAATCGACTGCGTGAACGCAACATTAAGCTGTCAAAGGCAGACATCATCAATCTGGTGCTGTCCAACATGACGATGGCTGATTTTGATAAAGCAGCTACGTCATTAGAGGCTTCTGCAAAGGCTCGTGAAAAGGTCATGAAGATTTACGAATCCTCTGGCATGACCAAAGAAGATCTGGCCGATATTCTCAAACGTCTCGATTAAGCATTAAGGGCGTCGCAAGACGCCTTGTTCGTTGAAGTGATAAGGATTTAGTTCAAGCCATGAAACACGTTCTACTTCCACTGATTACCATCCCCGTTTTACTCCTGAGTGCATGTTCATCCCGCCCTGTATCTGTAGCTGATGCAAAACCGGCTCCGCAGGCCAGAGTTTTCAAATACCAGACGTCTGCGCCAACCACGCTGGTGGTTATGAGGGACAAAGGTATGATAGGTGCGGGCTGCGACGCGTCCATCTTCATCAATGGTGAGACGGTTGCGAAACTTGAGACCGGTGAGAAAGCGACGTTCCATCTTGATGCCTGGCAATGGATTGTTGGCGCTTCTCTGGAGGGCGCCGGGCTGTGCGCACTGAACCCTGCTCGTCAGGAACGCGAGACCATCACCAAAGCTGGCGAGACGAAAGTCTTCCGGGTGTTCACCAGCAACGCAGGTGACATCGATATCCTACCAACGACACTGTGACGATATGACGAATATTACTGACATCACCTACGGGATTCCTGCAGAAGTCTGGCCGCGCGATTACACCAACGTGGAGAAGGCGCTGATGTTCTGGCGTAAGTCTCTCATTCCTGTAAGGGTCACGATGGAAGATGGTCAGGTGTTCTGCATGTACGTTCAGGGTCTCATGTCGTCGCGCAACAAAGTCGACCTTTGCCCTGCCCCGTTCGACAAAGAAAATCGTATAAGGCTCCCACTTGAGAGAATCAGCACGATTGAATCAGGTGTGACAGAAGGTATTGCGCACGATTTCACGGGTCGGACAACGGTACACCCAGACTATGTGGACAATCGGCCATCTCGCCGTGATTTCTTCAAAATTTGTCGCCAGGCTCATGAGATGCAGAAGTCTATAAGGGTCTACATGGCGGATGGCCGTGAACTTGAAGGTGTGTCTTCAGGCGTTGACGCTTGTCAGGTCACACTCAGCGTTGGCGATGGTCGGAAGATGGTCGTCATGTTCGATTGGGTTGAACGAATTTTACCGTTTTAAGTTATGAAAGCGATTTTACTATCCTCAATTCTTCTCGCATCGTCCACGGCAGCCTCAGCTATGGACTATAAACCAGTTATTCAGTCACTCATGAACGACGTTTGTTCGTCATCGGACAATGTGTCGGTTTGCATGTACCAGTTCGCAGCCGCTGTCAAAGCGGGAAAGACAATTGGAGAGAGTGTCCAAAACTGTAAGGGGCGTTCGGCTGACCAAAGGGAGATGTTGGAGTGTGATGCCAGCGAGTCATCGGCACACTTCGTCGATGCACTCTTTGACACTAACCGAAAAATTGTCGAGTCTGCTCAATAAATCTATAAGGGTAATAACCGGCTAAGTCCGGTTATTATTTTACGTGTCACTTCCCGTTATATTTATTTCACCCACCACGATTCCAGTTTAAATATATAAGGGTGATTGACCGAATAGGGAATTTATTTAGGCAACACCTTCGAGAAAACGCATTTTATTTCTAAGACTTTGATTTTTATTGAAGAAAAATTTTTTTCGTTCCCGCGTAAAAAACTCTTGATTTTAATTTCTGTATATCGATAATTACTCACATCGAAAGCAAACACGCTAACGATAAACAAATAACAAATTAAGTTATCAATATTACATAAGGATTAATATCATGTCTAACGTTGCTATCTCTAAAAAATCCATCATCGACGCTGCTGTATTTATCGCTAATGAATTGCAAGTTGCAGCCAACAATGCCACTCAGACTTATAACAATCATTATCAGAATGGTACGCACACGAAAGCAGATAAAGCTAACATGCTTGCAGCGTCTACCAAACTAGCATACTTCACCAACAACGTTTTAAACGCTGTTAATGATGAGAAATTAGCTGGTGTCTTTTACTACGCGATTAAAGCAAGCAAACAAGCGCCAGAAGTGTTTTTCCGCGAAGCTATGACCAATAGCTATTCACTCGAAAAATTGGTTTATCTGGTTAAGTCTATCAAGTCTGGTAAATGCGTTTATTCAGTCGCTGATATGTCCGGATCTCGCGTATTCGCATTAATCGAAATGATTAATGATGAATTAGAAACATTCACAAATGGCGCTGTTTTCGATTTGATGAATGAAGCGAAAAAAGCCAACGAAATTAAATTGGACGCTGGCTACACTCAAGCCAACCAGCTGATCAATCTTTGCGAGCGTCTCGGACTGGTCGAGAAGATCAAAGGAATGGGCGCAGCGAAAAACGGATCGCAACAATATCGCTTTATCAAGAATGATTTTTATAACTATCTGGCTGATGCTTTCAAAGCGTAATTAGATGGATATAGCGCCCACTATGGGCGCTAGTTTTAAGGATAAAAATCATGATTAGTTATGACCAGATCCGCGCGGAGTATCGCGCAAAATATAGCGCTTATAAACTTGAATTAATCGACGACTTAAAAGCGCAACGTGACAAATTAAATTTTACGTTTTCTGATTTGCTTAACAGCAAAAGAGACTGTAAACGCAAACGTGAATATTTGCGCTTGTCTGAAATGATCGGAAAACTACAAAACAGCATTTAAGCAATAGCGCCCACTATGGGCGCTTTTTTCGTTTCAAGATCCGCACACCATAACGCGCCAACAATGGCGCGTTTTTTATTGTCTGAAGTCAGCCAAAACAGACCAAAAATAAGCGCCATAAACGCGCCAATTTAACGCGTTTTTATGTGTGGTGGTACATACCCATTACCCACAATAAAAATCACGTTATAGCGCGTTTTACAGCGTTATAGCGCGTGGCTTATTTTGTCGTGTCGTGGGCGTGATCGTCTGGCGATATCTGGCGACGTGATCCGCGCCATCCTTCGGGACGTGTCGGCAATATTGGCGCTATCTGTGGGCACTCGCGTATCATTAGCACGTTGGCGCGACGTGTACGCGCTTCCTGTGGTTTACCCACGGATTCACATAATCACATAGAGAAAGCTATCTGGATGGCTCAGGGGCAGAAACCCCACCAGCGCTACCCCAGCGCCCCTGCGATATTTTCTGGCAGGATTCTGGGCCTCTCCCGCTCAGTTTTCTACATAAAGGCAAACCCCGCCGTTTCCCGAAAATTCTCTGGCCGTTTCCCTACGGTTCCCCGGACAGCTCTCTGGCCGTTTCTGAATTTCCCTGCGGCAGCTGGTGGACGAAAAGAAAAGGGGCGTTTCCAGCCCCTCCCCTCTTACTTGCCAGTCAGGATGTGAATGCGATTCTTTCCGTACACCTCTTTCACGTAGTCCCCACATGAGACACTCCACGAGTCGATTCCCGCTTCGTAGGTGACGTTTTTGCACTTGATGGCATTGTTGGCGATACGCATCCCCTCCCCCACTGCTTCCTGTTCGCTGAAGTCGAACCCGGATTCTGTTTTAACCCATAGCGCGATCTGCGTGGCGAACTCGATGAGTTTTGACTGGCAGAAGCGACCGCTGCGTACCGGGAAGATGAATACGCCAAATCCGGAGGTGGAGACATACGCTTTCTCAAATACGCGCTTATGGCGACGGTTGCAGATAATGTCATTGGTGATCTGCTGTTTCCCTTTCCCGGACAGCTCGATGGTTACATTGTCACGCCAGGCGCCCAGCACGCTTTTCTCGTTATCAGAGAACGTCACAGAAATATGGCCATGCGCAGGGGTGTTAACAGTAGCGATAAAGTTCATGGTGATAATCCTTTAAACAACTTGTTTTCTTGTTGGTTTAATTATCGCTACGCGCATAAGGCGTCCAAGCGTTCTGTTCCGGCTGCTGGTGGCCGGCAGGGAGTCGGAGGGTTGTTCGGTAGCCTGGCGGTAAGAGGTGGGTATTTTTAGCCTGCGGGAAACAGGATGGTCATTTAAGGCCACCAGCATGGGTGGCCTCGTTCTCTTAGTGGAGCAAACCGACGTCGATGGTATCGCCGGAGCCATCCACGCGGATCATCAGCATGGCGAAGGCATTTAATGGGTAGCCTGCGTGCCAATCCGGGAAGCGGTCATCGCGCATGAAGTCGGCAATGTCATAAACGCTGTCCTCAAAGCGGAAGAAGCGGGCATCACATTGTTCGTCCTGTTCAACGTGATCCATTTCCTGCTGTTCTTCCGGCGACAGGTCGAGCCAGGATTCCAGCCATACGTTTTCAGCTTTAGGGGAGATAGTGAAATCGGTCATGTGCATATCCTCCATGCGTAAACATCTTGTTTTCTTGTTGGTGTAATTATCGCAATGTGGATAAGGCATAAAACATTTTGTTATCAGGGATAAGAAAATGGCGCGGGATACGCGCCATTGCAGTAATTAAGCGAATACGCTTTCCGGGATGTGGTTTTCCAGGGGAATGTTAGATGCGATACGCAGACCGTATTGCCCAAGCCAGGTAGAATTCATGTTGAGACCTGAATCGAACACCTCCTCGGCCTGTACCATCATTTTTTCAAACATTTCTTTATTCCCTTCGCGGAAATAGGCAGCCAGTTTTAGCAAGACTGGATCTGACGCATTACTGACGCTCTGGTAGCCTACCGAGTAAACTGCTGTGTCCCCTTCGCCGGTGCGAATTAAGGTGCTGGTGTGTACATCACCTCCGATAGTCTCGCGCAGAACGACGGTTAATTTCGCGACTTTCTCGCCGGAGGCTTTCTCGGAAGCATAATGCAAATCCATCACAAGACTCTCACGTGATACTGTCATTTTTATCTCCCTATAGTTGGTGGTTTTTATATTATTAAAATAGGTAGGTGCTTACAATACAAGCAAGCAAAAAAGCCCCGAAGGATGGACGGGGCTGTCGTAGGGTCGACTAATCGCTTTTGCACATGTCAGGCTGTCGCCAGGAAAGAGGCACGCTGGATTTCTTGCTGGGCGACTTTGTTCGCCTCCAGTAGCGCCTGTTCCAGCTCTCCTTCCGGCCAGATAATCTGTTTTGCCATCCACCCTTTCCCACTCTGGCGACGCACACTCATCACGTAACGCGCGCGGGAGCCATTGTCGAACGAGGCAATTGTCTCTTTAAACAGGCGAATGGCAGTACCGTTGGCGATGATATCGAGCAAAGTCAGTTGGCTCAGAACTGCTGGCTTCTCTTTACGTGGCTGTCCCGCGCTCAGTTTGGTAATCATCGCGTTTCTCATAACTATCTCCGTAAACAACTTGTTTTCTTATTGGTGTAAATAATACAGAGCTGAAAACGGGATAGAACCAATCTATTCAGGGTGTACTCCATGAATAGGTGACTTCACTATCATTGGCGATACATGGAAATGGCACTTCAAAAACCCAGCCTTCTTCATCCAACTTTTTGTACATAAGGAGATCTTGCTTCATCAGGTATTCATTAAAGTGATAGTTGTCTCCGTCAGTCCCTTTCTTGTGCCAGACAATTTCGTCTCCCTTCAACTGAACAAGCGCAACGATATCTTCCTCAACCTCCGGCGCTGGCTGGCGGTCTTCCATATCGCGAATGACGAAACAGATTAAGAAACAGTCCCCGGTGTCAGGGTTGCTGGTGGTGTAGTAGTGCATTTGATTCTCCAGTTTTTAGTTTGGCCTCCAGTCTATTCGTTGTCGCATTTGGACAGGTCAAGTTTTTTAGCCACCGTCCTGGTGGCCTCACTCTTAATCTTCGTCGTCCGGGAACTCTATGTGTACCGCGTCCACCAGCTCCCGCTTTTCATCTTCACTCAGCAGGTGCCAGATATCCTTCCCTTTGGGTGATTCCCCTTCAGCCGGGACGAAAGACCACAACTTGCGGTACAACTCCGGTCCCACAGCATCCAGACACTCAGCCAGGGAATCCACGCTCCACACCTCAACCATCACAGGCATCTTAATCATCTCTTCACCCTCACTTCGTTTCTGACGTTGTGCAGTTCCACGCGACGGACATTGGGTTGTTCTCTAGATGGAAATCAAAAGTCCCTTCTCTGTATCCTTCAGAGATGAGCGTCGCCACGCGACCAGCAACATCCTGAGAGCGGATAACGTCATCGAGGGAGATCTCACATTCGGAGGACTCTTCCTCGCCACAGAGGGTGATGCTGATATTCAGATGCTTGTACATCTGTTTCTCCTTTGTCTAAACACGTTGTTTTCTTGTTGGTGTTATTATCGCAATAAGAAAACGGGGAAAAAGAATTCCTTAAAGGCTGATGTGCTTGTGCCGATTTATTGCTATGTATGTATCTGGCTAACTCAGAGGGAATGTGATGAGCACTAAAGACTACACAGACGGGTACTTCAGCATCGACGCCGAGAGAGGCGAGTTGCTTCATGGCGGCATCACTGTCGGACGCGTCATTTTGGTTAACGGTCAGATTTACACAGAGCTGGACGATACCAGTTCAAACGCACCTGTCGTCTCCGGCCCCTTCGGGACAAGAGAAGAGGCGCTCGATGATTTGTGGGACAACAGGGACGATGCGAATCAGGGCTGTGAGATTTTCGAATAAACGTCCTCGGCGATTTCACCACCAAAACCCGTAACCCTTTACACTAGATCTGGCTTCCCGACATGAGCGTGCGAAGCTGATCTGGTCTCAACGCTCAACTGCGGGGTTCACCAATTCCCGCACTCTTCAGGTGAATGAGGAAAAGGCATACTCCCGCAGTCGTCCCTCGCTCTGTACCGGGATGTACCCGTTTCCCGACCGGCAGCCAGCCTTTTCCCGGTTCGTATAGCGGGATTCCCACCGTTTCCCTGAAAACCTCCAGCCGTTTCCCTGCGGCGACGCTCCCGTTTCTGAAAAGGGACATAGCCTTTTCCCTGGATGGCCCGAAGGCTGACCGAAGGGGTGGAGAGAGACATTACGGGGGATGAAAGCTATGGCTTGAATTTCTACGGAGAAAGTAGCGATACCCCTCTTCCCCTTCCCACTTATACCTCCAGTTAAATCTCTACGTATTTTCTCTCCTATGAACGTGCAAACCTTCCCCCTGATAACGCTCTATACGGCGAGTATTCCTTTGGGTGAAATGGGGTGGTTATTCTCTCTACCGGCGTATGTGTTTTCGTTGTTCTTGAGGTGGTTCTTTTCTGTGTTTTCTTCTGGGGTGTTCTCGTTGTTTTGGGGAGTGTTCTTCTCTGTGTATGGAGTAATGGCAGGTGCGCTTTTCTCTTCGTTTACGTGAAATGGTGGAAGTGTGGGTAATGGCAGTAGGGCGCTTTAGTTGTTCTCCGCATGTGAAGTAATGGCGTTCCCTGCTATTCAGGAATTTGCGCTCTCTTTCGGGGTAATGGTGGGTAAACGAGATTATGACGGTTCCTGTTCTGGTCTGGGTTTGTCCGGGGTTTCGTTCTGGCTGTTCTTCTCCGTATATTGGGTAATGGCGTGTAGGGGTTTGCGTGCGCGAGCTGCGTTCTCGGTTGCCTGGGAAAATTAGGTGGGTGGTCTGTAGCCTGGGGCAAAGAGGTGGGTTTTTCGGTAGCCTGACAGGAAGAGGTGGGTCTTTCCTGGATTGTGGCTAATGGCGTCTCTGGGTTTCCTGTGGGTGTGGTTAAGTTGTTTTCTTATGCCTGAAAACAACTTGTTTAGATACCCAATATAACGCAACGGGAGCGCTTCTGAGTGTGTCTGTTTTTGGGTGGTATCACGAGTCGTTTTTGACGCTTTGGTCGCGGGGAGATGGATTCTGGCACACAGGATTTTGGGTATAAGAGATGGCGTGCGAAAACATCAACTTTTTAGACCAAATCAGGGGAAAGCGTTGACTTTTCGTTGATGTGTTATTTATTTGTTTTTTTATGGGTGTAATTGGCTTAAATGCCTTGTCACGCCTGGGCTGGGATAGGTTGGAGGGGTGGGGAAAGTGGCGATCAACGGACTCTTATAGAAATCCTCAATTTGTGACCGCCAATGTCAATGGATTGATATCCCTGGCTAAATGTCTAATAGACATCCCCATTGAAGTGTTTTTGGGTGGCAAATTTTTGCTGGGTCCAGTCAGGGCGTTCATTCTGGTTTTGACAGTCATACAAACGAACCGATGAGCGCTGCTGATAATCAGCGCCACTTTGAGGGGTCGCATCGACAAAGGTGTAATCAGAAACACGTCCTCGAACGAGATTATGTCGCCCCAAGTGAATCAACGACCAGTTATGGAATTGCTCACGGCTTTCAACCTGACCAAATGGAGAGAATCCCCACGCGTTAAAGAAAGCCTGCAGGTACTCATCGGATTTAGAAGTCGGGATTATTGCAAACAGAATCTGTTCACCTACCCCCTCCAGATATGCTTCTCTGGAAAGTTCGGTGATACTGCTGCCTGAGATAAGCTCACCTTTGCAGACCAACTTCGTATCACGGTGTGCTGGCGATACAGTGCGCGTCAAATCTTCATGACTTTCGGCAGCAACGTTCGAAAACGATAAAACCAGAGCAGTGGCGCAAACCAAGCGATAACCCATCAACTCTCCTTATGTTTTTTATCTGTGTTATTTGTTTGTTTTCTTATATATTTAATTACCAGTACCATCTTGCTGTGCTGAGATTTAGTTCCTGTTGTGCCCTATAGAGCGTGAAAGCAGGATACGTTTCCAGTGGCTTTCGCGCCGGTTGATTTCATGTTTGTCGCTGTTAATATCCATGATCTCCAGAATGGAGAACGTAACCTTTTTAAGCCTGTCCTCGTCGCAGGTACCGAACGCTTCAATCAGTCCGGCGTTGCCACCGTGCCCGGTCGTAAAATAGGTTTTCCACCGTCCCCATATGCCATCTTTGCCATTAGCCTGGCCGACATAAAGTTTCTCTCCATCGACGTCAGTCAGCAGATAGATACCTTTGACAATCTTCAGTGCCGTTCTCCACGACTTTAATTCCTGCTGGATGATGGTGCCCAGACTGACTCTGTCCAGTACCACATTTTTGTAGCCGGGAAACTCGCCAAAAGAAAGACACGTGGGGGCAATTTCGACGATGGGCATCTTCCCGGCCAGCGTCTCACCATTCAAAATATGGGTTCGATGGCGAACGGCGTGGATATACATACGCCCACGATACTCGGCCAGTTCAGGAACAAGGAATAGTTGATAGAGATGGTAATTTTCATTCCGACCGGGGACAGTAATCATTGCTTCCGAAGCACATCCCTCGTTGAGATAGGTGCCAGCGTAGAGCCACCGGTGCTTTTCTTCAGTCTGAATGAGAGAGATAACATAGGTGCGATTGAAGTCTTTGTACTTCTGCAGGCATTGCCAGTCGTCGAAGGTCTCGTTCAGAAACTCCTTTATTGGGTTTTCTTTGTACTCGTTGGTGCTGGCTAAATGAATTTTGCAGTTTTTTGGGGTCAGTTGAGGAAATAGCAATTGAAGATACTGAAACAGTTCCATAGAAGAATAGTGTCCCTGGTTAGATCGGCTCTATCTTCCGGTATCTCATGTGAAGAGCCGATCTGTCCATCATCAGTCAGTGTGTCTAGTTGTTCAGATAGTATTCTGGGACTCTAACGTAGAAATTCTCGTCACCAGTCATTTCGATAGTGATGTTAATGTCATTACCGTTATCCAGTGTAGCCGTTGCTTTGTAGAACTTGTCCGTCACTTTGTCCTGAATTGTTACCTTCATGCATTTAGATGCTTCTGAACCGTTATTTTCTTTCAGAATAGTGGTAACTATAGGGCAAGCAGCTTCTTCAAGCGCTGAATCTGTGTTGAAGCTATACACGAAAAATGATGCAGCAAAGGCAACAATCCATACGATAAACAGCAGTCGGTTACTTCCAAGAACCGTCGCTCGTTTCCAGAGGTACACAGGGGGGATAAAGAACCCCCATAAGAATGATGGTGGCTCATAGCCTGCCTCAGTCAAATTCATGCGATCTGCGACCAGCAATCCAATCCCAACGACAAACGAAATTACCATAACGTAATTGTCGTATTCTTCAGGAGGAAAGCTGACAACAAACGGCAGTATTGCTATAAGCCATGCGTAGAGGTTTTTAACTGATTTTTTTTCTAGATTATCGATTTCCATTACATCCATTCCATTTTGAAATACAAGCGGGTATATGATATCAACTTTCTAGGTACTTATTCCCACCATTGCTAGTAGTTATATCTACCAATCCCATGCTGGCATCCCATCCACCAGCTCCGCATCACAGTCAAATTGTACCGAATCATACCCGGCATCCAGTATGGCCTGTATGTTGGAGATCGCCTCTTGGGAAATGCCGTAATCACGCAATTCTTCCTTCCAGTCATTCCCTCGCATTCCAGCACGAACAATCCAGCCGTACTGTGTACCGTGTAACCAATTCAACCCGCGATCAGTAAGTGGGTCGAAGCAGGCAATGGGTAGCCGTTCTGAATCCGCTGCCGTTACATGAGCGGTACTGATCACAGCCGTCTTATACGATTCGGTGAGTTTCAGCATCATGCCTTCTCCTTTGGAAACAGAGTGTCGGCCGTGTCAGAGATGACATCCCAATTCACGCCGACGCTGGCGTCATGGCACTCTTTGATTTTTCGCAAAACCTGAACGCACTGTTCGTCAGTCAGGTCTGGCCGCACTTCACCTACGTCTTCCTTGTGCCACATCACCATCAGCAGCGGCTCGTCTTCTGGGTAGTTCTCCAGCTTTTCGATAATCTCTTTTGCGGTTCCGAACATGATTAACTTCTTAAACAACTTGTTTTCTTATTGGTGTTATTATCTCAAATAACGAAAGGCAGAAAACAAGATGTTTAAGGGATGACTAGGTGAGTTTGAAGTCGTCTATGTCATCAACAAACTCCATATACCTGGCTTCGACACTCGACAATCTGATCAGATACGCAAGCCCGTAACTTAGTGAAGTGGGTTGCTCCAGCACAAATTCGAACCCATCCTCATGCGTTTTACCAAGCCAGAACCCCCCACCGTATTCTTTTTCACGTTGGAAGAAAACGAACTGTCCGGGTATTAGGTGCTTGAGTGCTTCGCCCCTATAGACGATCTCATATTTGGAATTCTTGCTGCCCATTGCCCACCTCGCAATACTGTATATATAAACAGTAGTATTTATTACGGTACTGGTCAACTTTACGGGTTAATTGAATAACAAGGTGGTGAAAACAATTTGTTTCGGCACTTGAGATTTTACAAATCGCACATACATGGAAAACGGCAATTTTTTAAACCTGATTTGGCCCATGTGAAAGGAGGAAACGATGAAGACCTATGATCGCAACCGTAACGCTATCACTACCGGCAGCCGAGTGATGGTGGCAACGAATGGTGCAACGGGAGTCATCAAGGAAATCTGCGGAGAAGGCAAATCAGAAGAACAACTACGCCGTTGTGACTGCGTGTCTATCGAAGGTGTGGAGGGTTTGTTCTGCCCAATGGATTTAGTTCGCCTTGGGTTCCATTAATTTCACCACTTATAAAACAAATTGTTTAAGGCCACAACTAGTAGCCTTCATTTACTCAGCGATAAGCGATCCAATCATCGCCTGTAGCTCTCGTTCTTTTTCTTTGGCTACGCGGAGTAATTCGGCATTTACATGACGTTGCAGCTTATCCATTACGCGGAACGACGGACGGCGCATGACGCTCTCGTCGATGGCTTTGGTATTCAAGCTAATAAGATGCCCGAAGTGGTTGAAGCCAGCCCCGACGAACACTTCATATAGCTGGGCATCGTGCTCAAACAGAGCGATCCCATTTCGCACCTCAAGCAGCGTTCCTTCATCAATAAGCGTATCCAGCGCCTTATCCCAGACCGGACAAAAGCGATAATTGAAACCTTCCAGTAATGCTGTAAAAAACAGCGAAACGGCACTACCCAACTTCATAGTTACTCTTCCTTACTCCTTACTCTGTTAGCCTGCACTTCCTTAGCCAGCTCGTAGGTAATTTTGCACGGCACAATCATCGCCCAGCCTTTTTCGTGGCTGTTAATCACCTGCTGAACATGGCCGTCTGTAATGGGCAGATCCGGCAACTGTTTAAAAACTTCCATCTGCTCATGGATATGCAAAAACCACCTTGCCAGCTCCATCTGCTCGCCACGGGTGAGGGGATTATCAAGCGGAGACTTAACAAAAGCGGAGACTCGCTCGACAAGCAGGTCATTCATGCCGCGCACCTCTCTGCTTTCTCCTGCAATTCGCGAACGTACTCGACCAAAGAGCCGCCTGGCGGGATCTGGCATTCTTCAACCAACTGGAAGTAGATGTCTGCGGCCGCGCGTGTGTTCGAGCCTTTGGTTAGCTGCTCTTCGCGCAGCGCATCACGTTCGTTAATCAAACGGACGCACTCGCCGTTACGCTGATCCACAACGGCCTCAAGTTCAGCGACGCGTTCGCTTGGCGTCTTACCTTCTTTGCGCTGGATGGTGACGGTAAACTCGCCCATTTCAGGAACGTTGTACCCCAGCTCCAGGTAGTTTCTGGCGCCGCCGCGGACGAACTCACCTGCGAACATGGTGGCGAACATCGCAGAGGCCATTTCTCCTTTGAAAAGCGACTCCAGATCTAACGGAGTGCCAGCAGCCAGAGCCTCTTTTGCTGTGTCCATTGCGTCCATGAACCGGTCAAACTCATTGGCGCGTTTCTCAAGGTCTCTCCACTGCTGGCTCCAACGGCGTGCCAGATGATCGATAAAAATCTGCGCCGATTCATCAAAGTTACCTTCGAACGTCACAAGCGCCTTGTCGATTTTGATGGTTCCGGCAGGCGTTCCTGCGTTCCCCTGTAGCACTAAATTAAATGGCAGCTTCGCCTGATCAACGCTGGCGAATGTAATTCTCGATTTTTCGCTCATGTGTTTACCTCTGATAAAGTGGCTCTATTCTTACATAAATTAGGTAAGTATTTACCTATCATTTTACGCGTTTGAAAACGTATACGCTGACAGTGATTCCGGTGTCTTCAAACTCGTCAGTAAACGACTTCCCTTTGGCATAAACGTAATTATCCAGCGTCATCCAGTTCAGAACTGGCGCATCACCCGGCAGTACTGCCACCAGTCGCCCGCCGACTTTAAGATGCTCCAGCGCGGCCAGCGTATGCTCTCTGTGACGGCCAAGAGAGTAGGGCGGGTTCATGACGATTTTGTCGAACTGATAGCCTGCGTTGTCCTCAGACCACTTCATGAAGTCGCAGCAGACCGTATTTGTGTACCCCTTGCCAAGCAGGATATCAGCGAAGAGAGGTGCGACTTCTATGCAGGTAACGTCTTCCGGATTGACGTCGATACAGGCCAGCAGGTCTCCGCGCCCGGCTTCAGGCTCCAGCAGCTTCTCACCTGGCTTTAGCTCGATGGCTCTGGCAACGTACTCCGCTATCAAACGCGGAGTAGGGTAGAACTGGTGTGATTTTGTATCCGGTCTTAATCCGGTGGCCACAATCGTATTGAGCGTATGGCCGATCTCATACGGGAACTGCCAGTGCTTTTTCTCCTGTACGCCGCCAATGAAGTTCAGTGTGCGCTCAAGCTCTTCCACCTGCGACTTCTGGAGGTTGGAATCAGAGAAGTACCAGACGCCTTTGTCTTTGCTGAATCGCCCGTCGCGCAGCGCGGCACGAACCGGCTCGGAGATCGTCTTCTGGATTAACCCGAACTCTTTTGGTGCCCGTGTTTTGGGTGCAGTCCGGCATGGCGCCGGGATTGCTGCAGGCATACTGTAAGCCAGCACCTCATTCAGCTTCCAGGCCACGTCAGGATGTATTTCAAAGTGAACGTTGCCATTCTTGAACATCTTCACGCGCATCAGGTTTCCGTCGACATTCATCCAGTCACCGGTCTGGCAGTCGTTTGCCCGGTACGCAGCTGATAGCATCTCAGTTGTGCGGTTGATGGTGATGAACTCTTTGTGCGCGAAGAAATGAAGCATGACGCGCAGGTCGTCGATGTAGTCCTCTTTCCGGTAGTTCACGCTGACGCTGTCCCGCCAGAACTCGGAAATGCAGTTGGCGATGATCAGACGCTCACTAAAGCCGTTCGTCTTATTGGTCTTGTGGGCAGGACTCAGCGCCTTAAACAAGCCATACACGCGCTCAGAGAGATATTTGTGCCTGTCATTCAGCAGATTGAGCATCGTGGGGATGACCGTTTCTGCTTTGAACTCCGGCACGCCAACGAACTCCTTAACCTTCATCTGGTAGCCGGTTCTGTCAGTCCTGATGGTTTCCTGCTTGCCCTCGATGAACTGCTCGCGCCACTCGTCGCGGCGGGAAGCTGGCATGATTAGCAGAACGTTTGTCATATCCGTGACCTTCTTCCAGTACTCGGCCCAGATATTCTGTTTCACCCATTCCAGGTCGACTTTGTCCAGCCAGGCTCTGTTAAAGCGTGTGCGCTCGTCATCCGGCCGGTGGTTGAGTCGCAGCAGGCGGTTAATCATGTTGTGGCGTTCGTCGCCATAAACGAAGTCGTGAACCTGATGCATGAATGCGATCTCTTTCTCGCACTCGGCCACAATTTCGTGGATGACGTTCATTTCCTGCCGGTAGTCGATATCAGTGTTTGGGGCGATAGCGTCAATGATGGAAAGGGCTGTATTCATGATTGCACCATTAAACAAATTGTTTTCTTGTTGGTGTTATTTTCCCAAAGTTGAAAAGGCGTAAAAGCAGCATTCACAGGCGTTGCAGCTGATTTAAGGCGTAAAAAAGGGGGCTTTCGCCCCCTGTCGGCAGGTGAGTAATTAGTGGTGTACATGCTGCGTTTTGTGCGGCTGTTTGTTCAGGTCGTGGCGATGGGTCAGCTCGCGCATCATGTCTTCAAGACGGCTCTTGGTGTCGTCAAGCTGGTCGGCCATTGCCCCCAGCAGCTGGCGAACGGCCATCGGATCGTCGCTGTTCAGCTCAGGCATTTTGAACCCAGCCTGGGAAGACATCAGTTTGAAGGCGGCCAGCAACATCGCCAGAGAAGACTTCAGCCCGGCGATTTCACGATCTTTGCTGGCGTTGGTTTCATCTGCCTTGACTGAATCCGGTGAGCACTTCGGCTTGCTTACCATTTCCAGAGTTGCCTGAAGTTTGTCGGCGCGTTCTTTCTCTTCCAGATACGCTTCGCCGAAATGACGCGCCAGCATCACAATTTCAATAGGATCATCAATCATGCTAGAGAACTTGAGAGCGCTGAAAAGGCGGTCGATAGGGGAGGCGTAGTCTTCGTGACCAACCACAAGACCCATGATCTCAACCAGTTCGGCCGCACCAACTTTTTTAATCACGCTTTCAACTTTGGCATTAGTTTTTTTGCATTTTTCGCACATGTGTTTTTTCCTTATGTTTTTAAACAAGTTGTTTTCTAGATGGCGTTATTATGGCGTGACTGAAAAGGTGGGCAAACGCTACGTAAAGGCGGACGCCCACGCTGAAGGTCTTCATTGTTAAAAAAATCCGAGAATGCTACCCACCGGAACAACGAAAATTCCCACGACACGCGCAAGTGTCATTCCGGCATCAAACTGAAGATCGCCACCGTTCACGAGTTTCACCAGATTCATGATCCAGCCACCAAGCAGAAAAATGGCGAAGCCAACAATCATCTCGATGACTTTCTGGAAGCTCCATTTCATGCAATAGCCTCAGTCACAGCAGAAGGAAGATCCGGAGTTGCAGGTCGAGCTGGAATCGTGTCCAGCAGCATCCCATCCAGAGAGACAGGGGGTCGTTCTGGCAGTGGTGTCGTCTGCAGGGTTGTAGTGGAAGTAGTTGTGTCCGGTATCAACAGACTCTGACCGGCTGGTACGGCTACCGCTGCCAGGGTTGCTAAAATTACTCCGTAGGCCATTGGCTTCAGTCGATTTCGTTGAAAATTTTCCATGAGAACTGTCCTTGTGTGCCTGGGATTCACGCAACACACGAGAGGCGACGGAATCACGCACCTTCTCCATGCCTACTGTCGCGCCCAGATTTGCTATGGCGGTAGCTTGCGCATCAATGCGCTTCTCCAGCTCAAACACTCGTTCTTCCAGTTCCGCAAGGCGTGCAGAAACACAACCGCTAAACAGCTCGGCCAGAACCAGGCGAATTGAACGGGGACGTTTATTGAAAGAAGTGAAAGGCGTTTGACGTGCCATTTGGATTCCATTCAGTGTCAGAAAGAGTTGCGGCTGGCCAAGCCAGCCGCCTTTTGGCGTTCCATCCTAGAACAGTACCTAACCGGTACTTCGTCATCCTGACGAACGGTAAGATACCTGATTTAAAATGATAGGTAAATACTTACCTATCATTTTGTGACAAAAATCCAATGTCACGCTTGTGAGGCATATCGGCTGCGGAGTAGGCGGCGATCAGAGCAGGCCGTTCAATAGATCTGCTTTGAGAGAGGATTGGACCAAGCCCTAGATAACGAGAGAGCACGGTGCTAATACCCAAGACGACAACAGACGAGTTCATGGCAACATTTTGGAAGGTATCTTCGTATCATGATGTGGTTAAATAGACACAATTTAACCCAATGGAATTTTAGCCATGCTAACCTTCTGGCACGAATATTCAGATCTCATCTCCGCATTTTTAGCGGCTCTTTTAGGTGGCTGTTTCACGATGAAAGGAGTGACAGCTCAGGTGAAACAGCAGGCAAAACAGCAGGCAACAGCGGCCAGAGAGAAGCGTATAACAACGCTATTGGGTGTCAGAGAGGAAATAGACTCACTGATTAAGTTGTATAAGGCCAGAATTGAAGAGGAAATCAAACAATACGACCGGAACTCACCGTTCGATAACATTTTCCCCATTACTCAAAACTACTTCACTTTCTATGAAGCTAACTCGGCATCTCTACCTGAAGTTCATAGAGAAACACTATCAAAAATTGTGGCTTTTTATACAAGCGCAAGAAGCCTAATTGATTCCTATCGCGGTAATAATGCCCTTATCGAAAGGCTGGACTCCACGCAGGTTGCCAGTGACATTACTGGCAACAAAGAGCATCTTGCACACCTGAAAAGATACACAATCCTAGCCACAGAGTACGGCCGCGGATTAATGATGATTCATGAAGAGGTCATGCTGCGCTATAAACAGGTTATAGAAGCCATCGATGGTGAAATCTCGCAGCTACAATGCAGTTAGTACTACAGCCTGTCCGCTTATGGCGCGTAGCGGACTAGCTCATTGGGCAGAAGGTCCGCTCTGAGCGAAAAGCGGACGCCCGCATAGCGTAAACAGGCGTCTGATATTTTGATATGGATTGATGACTTAACCCCTTCCCCGCTTCGTCAATGACTTTCTCGTCATTATCTTTGGTAAATGATCCTTTTGCCTTTCCGGTAGAATACTCAGCATTATTTCTGAAGAGCGGCAAAGACGAGTGCCTTGCCATGAGTTCACCATAATTTCATCTGCGCCCGTGCGGCGAACCAGATCCCTGAGCCCGTCACGGACGACCTCCGGTTTGCCCCATACGGATTCACGCAGCTGATAATATTTTGCGGTCAGTTCATCAGCGGTATCACTAGTCATTGCCCGTGAGCGGGTCATGGGGGCCATAACGACGCGGTTTACCAGGTCAGTATCACCGGTCTGAAACGGGGTAAATAATTTTTCCATTTTTATCTCCTTTGCTGGAGGAAATATGATGGTCTCAGCTACGGAATAAAAAAACAGTAGTCTGTTCCGAACTGAGTAGACATAATTTCTACATTTAGTGTTCTCCTGGTATTAAACCGAAATATTTGATTGTAGGCGATGTCTTACGTAGAGATAAAGCCTGCTGCAAAAGTGATGAAGACTCAGTATGTTCTCTTCTAATACAAAGCAGACGCCCATTCTCATGCAGACGCTTTGTTCTTGTCTCGCTAGCAACCAAATCGCTTGCTCCACAACTATGATTGCTTATTAGCGTTTTCATCAAAAAACAAATCAAAATAAATTGATTTTATGAATTCTCTATCGGAGTCTATATGGTCAGCGCGATTTGCATGCTCTAATGTTTCAATTGCCAGAGTGTGCGCGGCATCAGCAAACATCTCAGGCCAACCCGTACTCAGCATAGATAGCCCTTTGAGCACTCTTATCTGAATCTCTCTCATACTGGCACCATCGCGTGCGACAGGTGAGAAAAAGTCTTCCAGGAGATCGTTGTTCTGAAGTGGCGCAACGTGTACTGAAGGATAGGTCACTTCAATTTCATGAGACTTATTCTGCGCGTAAGCAGAAAGTATACGAACACCTCTGCCAATGACATCGATTGCGGTTCCAGGATCGTTCACTGCGGGTGAAAGGGCTCTGCAGGCTATTTCGGCCATGACGCTAAGACAAAATCGGGGATCCTGAGCAAATGAACGCACATCCGAGACAATGATCGTCTCAAGTAAATCGGCGCAGATTGATGACTCCTGGCCCTGACTCAGGTACAAAGCTGGCATGGACGGATGAATGAAACTGCCTGGTTGCGCCACAAGGTATACATGACGAGGATCATTGGCCAGCAGCTTGCTGAGTTTCTCCATATCAATATATTCAACATAGCCAATCTTCTTCGGATAAACTGCAACCGTTCCTTTCGGCTGTTCATAGCTCTCAAGCCATGGATATCCGCCGAGACAGGGATTTCTGGCTCTCGCAATAAATGTTTCGATGGCCGCCTGTTCTACTTTTGCTGTTGTCTCACCGACCCTCCCCAGAGAGGTCAAATGCTGTATCCAACGAAGCAATGTGATGAGGATGAGGGCAATGACAACGAGTGTGACAATGAATAAAATGACTCTTCCCCTTTCTCCGTAGGCTCCCATATTGAGGGCAATAATTCCTACCAGACTGAAGAGAAAGGAACCAATGAAGGTGGCCAGTACATTTTGTGTGGTTACGTCTTCCACAACTAAACGCGTTGCTCTGGGAGTAACATTAGTAGTGGCTGAACCGTAGGCTGTGACCATGATACTCAGCGAAAATGTGGTCACTGCCAGCATACTCGATGCCAGTATGTTCAGAATGTTATCAACTGCTTCCGCACCAACCTTCACTGAAACCGACTCAGGAATCATTGATTTAAAAAGAATAGATAAAAGAGCCGTTATTATCGCGACAATTGCGAATAACGTAGCTCTGAACCAGAGTTTCTTAAATGTTTGCTTCAGAATCCATTGCCAGCGTGAAATCATTCTGCATTCCCTCGTATTGCGGTCGGGATAAATAATTGCCGCCCCCTAGGACGGCATTTTGCTATCAACGAACCAGGTGCAGGAAGTGCAGGTGTTTTTCGTACTGGTCCAGTATGTCATTAATCAACTGTTCCTGATTCCAGCCCATCACATCATAATTTTGACCGCCTTCTTTGAGATAAACCTCAGCGCGATAATATCGATGTTGGTCAGTCTGCTGCTCATCATTATCCATTGCGGCGAGCGCGAAGGTGGGTGAGCTATACCCGCGAAGCCTCACTTCATATATAAAATTCAGCTCGTTGCCCAAATCCACTTCAAGACGAATACGATCGTCGGCTGCGTCACTAATGTGGCTTATCGTCCCCTGCTTGTTCAGTTCTTCCTGAACCAGCGTCATGGCAGGCTGGATAATGTCGTCCATAAAACGTTTCACAAGAGATCGTTTCGGCAGATACGCGATATTGCGTAACCTTCTCTGCCAGGGAATTGGGTTACGTGCAGCCGTAGGAGCAATAGTCGCCATGCTCAGGCTTTCACGCTTAGTCAAATCTCGACGCAGGGCTTTTAACAGCCCGTATATGGATATCAGCAAGATCACGGAGAAGGGTAATGCACTTGCTATTGTCACCGTTTGCAGCGCGCTCAGCCCTCCCGCAAGGAGAAGCGCAATTGCAACAACTCCCATGAGCGATGCCCAGAAGATTCGCTGCCAGACGGGTGTGTTTGCCACCCCACCTGATGCCAGAGTATCTACAACCATTGCCCCCGAGTCAGCAGATGTGACAAAGAAGACGATGACCATAGCCATTGCAATAAATGACAGCACGGAGGAGAACGGGAAATGCTCCAGGAAATTGAACAAGGCCAGCGAGACATCCTGTTGGACGGTATTGGCGAGATCGGTCGCCCCCTGGTTCATAATGAGATAGATTGCGCTGTTACCAAACACCGTCATCCACATGAGCGTAAAGCCGGCCGGAACAAACAGCACGCCGGTGACAAATTCGCGAATGGTTCGGCCGCGTGAGACCCGTGCGATAAACATCCCCACAAATGGCGACCATGAAAGCCACCATCCCCAGTACAGTAATGTCCAGCCCCCCAGCCAGTTGCTCGACTTAGGTTCATATGCGTAAAGATTGAACGTTTTACTCACCAGTTCCGAAAGATAACCGCCGGTATTTTCCACAAATGACTTCAGCAGAAGCACAGTTGGCCCCAGACACAGGACCAGCGCCAGGAGCAACAACGCGAGGCCCAAATTGAGCTCAGACAGGATACGTATTCCCTTGTCTAGGCCGGTCACCACAGAAATCGTCGCTAACCCCGTGATGGCCACGATCAGAATGACCTGCACCGTTTCATTAATGGGCACCCCGAATAGGTGGTTCAAACCGGCATTCACCTGCAAAACACCGTAACCCAGCGATGTTGCAACGCCAAAGACCGTACCTATAACGGCAAAAATATCAACCGCATGGCCTATAGGTCCGTATATGCGATCGCCAATAATGGGATAGAGTGCAGAACGCAGCGTTAAAGGTAGACCGTGGCGGTAACTGAAAAAGGCCAGAATCAGCGCTACAATGGCATAGATTGCCCAGGCATGCAGACCCCAGTGGAAGAAGGTCAGCCGCATTGCTTCCTTCGCTGCCGCAACAGTCTCTGGGGCGCCAACGGGAGGTGAGAGATAATGCATCACCGGTTCAGCAACGCCAAAGAACATCAGGCCGATCCCCATCCCTGCCGAAAAAAGCATCGCAAACCAGGAGTGATAGCTGAAATCAGGTTGCGCATGGTCCGGACCCAGCTTGATATCACCGTAGCGTGAGAGTCCCAGAAACGTGACACTCAATAAAATCAGGGCCACAGCAAGGATGTAGAACCAGCTTGCATTCGTGAAGATTTGTTGCTGAAGTAGTTTGAAATTTTTGTCAGCAACATCCGGGAATGCAGCGGCAAAAGCGACAAGAAGAAAAATTAACAAAGCAGATGTAAAGAATACAGCTTTGTTAATCTGGCTGTGACACTTCTTTGGGATTGTTTCATTTTCACTCATAATCATTTATTCCATTGATTTAAATCCGTATTGGATAATGCTTACCACCTCTTACAGAGTAGCAAAATTCAACTGACTATGCGGCGTGAATCGAGCACATGGTGTGATGAGTGCCGATACAAATCATCCTATAATCGAAGGAGTTCTTTGTTAATCAGCCTGCCACTTCTTGGGTATTTAATTTGCATATTCTGTACCAGAGCTGGGATATACGTTAAGTGAAGTATATTAGACACGAATTACCAGCTTCTGCTTTTGGCACATTGAAGACATTACGATGGGCGATTTTTCCCCTCACGCGTGTGCGTAAATATTAAAATTTTTTCTAGAAAAGAAAAACTTACTTCCCAGAACAGGTTTTAATAAAACCTGAACTGAACGAACGAAGTGAGTGAAGTTCACCTCGAACGAAGTGAGAGGTTGTCTTTTCAGGTAATACTCTCCCAGGGAGGTGAGTACAAAATTCCCTCACCAACCTGGTCGTTACATAACCTGAAAAGTTATGACCTAAGTCTACTGCCAGCTTAGGCTTGGGAAGTTATGGATGACAGCACCCCAGAACCGAGATCTTCCCACACTTTATGAAGGGGAGTACTGGATTCAACCTCTCGAAACACTCCAGACTCGACAATCATAAAGTGACCCTTCTCTCTGCCCACTTTGGTTCCCCCTTCCCCAACCCCTAAACGGTGCTGGTTCTACGCTGGTAGTGAGCTTTTTTAAACCTGACGCCAGTGACGCTATCCCCCACCCATCAGGTCGAGCTGCCGGAATCAATCCGGAAAGCGGGTAGATTTTATCACTGGCGATCTGCGTTTTAAATGGTAAGTACTTACCGATTATTTCGATTGATTATTTTCTCGACCATGAAGCTGGACGTTCAGGGCAAACACCTCATTGATGAGTTCCCCTAACAGCTGCTCGACCAGCTCTTTGTGCTCACCTGAGTGAAGGCACTTGAGCGACCATTCGTAGAGACTGAAAGCCTTATCGCGATCTTTCATCATGTCGCGTACTTTGGTCAGAAAATCGCTCTCAACGAGCGCTACGACGTTCGTCGGGTATACCATGATAGTTTTCCTTACTGTGGTTCATAAAATCGATTCTAGAGCGTCTGGAGAGGGGTTCCAGTGGGTTCTGGAGGTGTAAAACGGTCTGGGAGTTGTTTGGAAATCACGTCTTAAAAAGCCTGCGTCTGTATATATTAATAATTAGTACTTAGTTATTTATATATACGGAAGCAGGTTCTCAAACTAACTCCCAGGCTGGTGTTTACGCTGCCTTTTTACGTGGTCTCTTCTTCCTGACAACATTGGCAGGATCATAACCACCCAGCTTTTTCATCACCGCCAGCGGTATCTTGCTGATGGTGTGCCCAGCTTCCTGACAGTAGCCACGGAAGATAAGCAACATGCTGCCACCAGGGTTGATGTTCACCTCCACCAGCCCAAGTTCAACATCCGGCTCAACGAACGCCACGCGGCCGCCAGACAAGATGACGGTTTCGTTGGCGCATTCAGCCGCACGCTCGTACCACTGCGTATCGAGGGATTGTGGTATCAGCATGACCGTCGTCACTCCATGCGCCTGTTCGCGAATGGCTGCGTCTATCCAGGGGGTGATTTTGGAGTAGGGCGGGTTAAGGAACGCCACAGTGCCAGGTTCTCCCCAACTGCACTTGAGCGCATCACGCTCAACACCGATAAAGTTCGGCAGGAGAGCATTATCTTTGTTGCAGGCGACGTCCACATCGAACTTTACGCCTATGTAACGTTGGATGGCGACAAACAACCACTGCGGTGTGCGCCAAAGGTCGCGAAGAGAGGCATCACGCTCTCGCTTTTTGATTTTTTCGGCTGCGATCATTACTCTGCCCTGATAGGTAAATACTTACCTATTTTTTCATTTAATCCAACGGATAGCAAACAAAGAAGAACGCGCCAGATTCGCAAACGGGAAGCTCTCTGGCGCGTTTTATCGATGCTGGGTATGCAATTAGCTTACCCAGCATCCTAAATCTCTCAGGGGGCTTTAGATCGGGTTGGGGAACATCATCCAATGGAATACTCCGCTATGAATTTTTTGACGATCGGCGACTCTTTATTAAGGGTTAGATTTCCACCTTCCCTGGTGGCAATGCCAGTGGCCGGAAACACAGCCATCATCTGGCCAGCCTGAGTCGAAGCCGTGTTGAGTGGGTATGGTTTCTCCGGGTTGCTCATTAGCGCCAGTTTAATGCTATTGCTGGTCGCCGTGTTCGCGTCAAGGATATGGCGCATTGCGATTACCGTGTAGACGCTGATTTCAGGGCCACCACTAAACCAGTTCAGCAGGTTTAAGATCTTGTCTTTCGCTTTGACTGGCGCCCCTTCAAATGCGGCAGTAAAGCTCTCACGTTCCAGACCGGCTGTCGCATAGAACGATTCGTCCTTACCTTCCAGCGTGAAGCGAGGTTTGGCCGGAGCACGCTCTGATTTTGCCTTCTGGCGTTTTGGCTGCTCTTCTTCAGGTTTAGTCTCTGACGCCACTGAAGGTAAAGGAGTTGGATCTGTATCGGTAGTCTCAGTACTTTGAGCGTCAAGTTCAGGCGTTGGCTCGTTCACTATCTCCGCAATAAGATCACGCTCTGGTTCCTCAATCTTCACTGATTCGTGCTCAATCTCAAGCGCTTCCAGAACGCTACTCAGATCTCCGGTAGAGCTGGCATTCATGACTTCATCCGCCACCGCCTCGACTGGTTTTGAGATTGCATCATCCAGACCAGAGAGAAGATCGTCGATCTCGTCGACACCGCTCATTTTCGCAGCTTTCTGAACTGGTTCGTCGAGAGATTGCAGCATTGCAGTCAGTTCATCCAGGTCATCGTTTTTAACAGTGTTGGTAACTGCACTCATTTTTAACTCCTTATGTTTTCGTTGGTGCGTTTCCGCGTTTTGGTTGAGCGTATTCTGGCAAAACCTATCAGGCAAAAAACAAATAAATTCAGGTCATTACAGGAGATTTAGCTCACGCTTTTGAAGATTTTTTTCATACAAATCTCATATGTTTTTCCAAATGTAAAAGCAGCAGCTATGATAAGAGGCTTCTGCTAAAGGAGTGATTAATGTGAACATTGATGTAAATGCCATTTTGAACGATGCAGTCAAAGATATGCCCGTTGCTAACATCATCGTGATAGGAAAGACTGGTGTAGGGAAAAGCTCTCTCATTAATAGTGTATTTCGTGGAGACTTTGCGAGAACTGGAGTAGGGCGCCCTGTAACAGAAAATATAAAAGTAATTAAGAAAGAAGGCGTCCCATTACAAATCATTGATACTCAGGGACTTGAAGTTGCGGATTATGATAAAACAAGATTAAAAATTGAAAACTATATAAATGAAAATAACAATAGTGAAAAATCAGAGAATTATGTCCATCTCGCTTGGCTATGTATTAATGACACTGGTCAACGTTATGAAAACGCTGAATTAGATATTGCTAAGTTCCTGATAAATAAAGGAATACCAGTCATAGTGGTACTAACAAAAACAAACAATTTCACAAATAATGAATTTGCGAAAGAGGTTGAGGGTGCATTTAAAAACTATAGCCATTCCGTATGTCTGACTCGTGCGATTGAAGAAACGATTTATGATGAAGATGAACCAGATGAGATCATAGGGAAAAGAAAGGTTAGAGGCATAGATGATTTAATCCAAACATCGTATGAGGTTATTCCAGAAGCACAAAAAAAGGCATTTTCCAATGCTCTTTCAATTAAAAATAAGAAAGCATTGGATATAAAAAAAGAACAAGCCAGTAAAGAAGTTATTGCCGCAACAGCCCTCGCAGCTGCGGCCGCAGCAACCCCAGTCCCATTTTCAGATGCATTTACCTTAGTGCCAATTCAAGTCGCAATGATTGCAAAAATCAGTTACACCTTTGGAATGGATGTATCTAAAGCGGCATTAACAACAATGGTAACGTCTTTAATAGGTGCTGGTGGTGCAGTTTTTGTAGGACGAACAATTGTCACAGGGCTATTAAAGATGATATCTGGTGTAGGAAGCCTCGTTGGAGGGGCAATATCTGCAACAACGGCAAGTGCAATCACAAAAGTTCTAGGCGATACATACGTTCTGGTTCTGTACAAGCTCGCAACAGAGTCTAAAACCGGAGAAATTGATTTTGAAATGGCAGCCAAGTTACTGAAGGCAAAAGTTTCATTCTAAAAAGTTAAACGGTGCAATTTATTGCACCGTTCATTAAATTAAAAATCGAAAAAACCATATTTTTCCCGAGCTTTGAAAAAACATTGCATCATCAGCTCAGTATCGTAGAGAGCACTGTGGGCTTTCTCCAAGTCGTATGTGAACCCTAATGAGAACGCCAGTTCTTCTAGGCGTGGACGCTTCCCATCTTCGGTAGCCCACAACCCATCTAACATAGAGTCTACGAGGGGGATATCTGGCAATTTCACCCCATAACTGCCGAACTCGTGGCGAATGAACGGAAGGTCAAAAGCCTCTCCGTTATGGGCGACTAACGCGCTACATGCGCCCATGTACGCAGCAATCTTGCCTGCGTGGTCAGCCAGTAGCGGTTCCGTCGCCAGATCTTCCAGTGAAATGCCATGCACCGCCTGCGCCTTCGGATCGATACTGCGACGCGGGTTGAAGCGCATCTCAAGGCTGTCGATGTGCTTCTGGGTTTCCAGTTCATAACGGGTTATCGCGATTTCGATAATTTTGTGGCCGGATGTGAAGTCCAGCCCTGTGGACTCAATATCGACGCCACCGACAATCGTGGTCATTGGTACTCCTTACAGCTTCTTCGCGCCTTTCAGCAGTGCGCCACGCACAAACTGAGCAGCCTTTTTCAGTGCGTCCTCGCCACTTTCGCAGACGACCGGCTCGTGCCATTCGCCCGTTGATGTGTTGAGGATCTGGATTTGATTGGTCTCCAGGCAAACGGATACGAACAGAACCGTACCGCCTGAGAGTTTGAGGTGCATAGGAAACAGAGGGCGCTTGGTGCCGCCATTGAACTGCGACATCGCCACATTGATGGCTTCGCCAACCTCTTCCCCAACAAGCCCTTGAACGGACTCAAACACTGCGCGGATAGCCAGACGTGCTTCACGTTCACTCATCAAAGAGCGGGATTGTTCGTCAGCAATGCGGATCAGTGCTTCAATCGCTTTACGATCTAATTCATCCGAGAGGGGAAGTTCGTCTATCATTCTGTTTTTCCTCGATTCATTTCGCGTGTCTTATTGTCACACTGCCCAACAGGGGAGCAACATTCAGTGGAAGGTCACTCGTCCTGTTATACGGCGCTCGATGTTTTCAGCGGCTCTGTCCAGCACTCGCAATACCGATCTGGCTCGCGCTTCAACCGTGCGGCACTTTTCAGAGATAACGAACACCTGCAGATCGCCGGTTTGGGGAAGCGTGTTGATTTTTGTCAGCTCACCGCACATAAGTGCATCGATGCGAGCAACATAGAGACGGTCAAGCGATCCTCGCTGGGGACGCGCGAGATCTTTGCTGGAAAGCTCAACGCCCGGGCGAAGACCCGCGATAGCATTGAAGTTGGAAATGGCCGCTTTGTGGCAAAACTGCTCAATGTCGAGAGCCAGCTCGATGCAGCGGTCTTCGTTGGTCTGGCCGACCAGGTCAAGCGTATAAGCCATGACATCGGCTGGCGTGCGGTCGATAACAAAACCTTCAACGCCGCGGGTGATCATCTCGATGTGTCTGGCAATCTCCATCTGAACCTGAAGACGTTCGTAAAGAGGGAAACGCTCGCCAACCTTCACCCCCAGACTGCTCATCAGCTTGCCAACGCCGGCATCCACATACGGAATGCCATAATGCGCATCGATGTACCTTGCCAGGGTTGTTTTTCCACTGCCCTGTGCGCCAGTGATTCCAATCCGGTAATCCATTACGACCTTCTGTATACGATCTGCAAAAAGCCAGGCTCATCCTCATTTGCACGTTGGGTATAAGCCGTTTCGACTGGTACGAACCCTAAAGAACGCATCATTGGCGCCGGGAAGAACGCATCCGCGCCCGGCACATCCACGCCAATATGCGACAGCCAAATCTCTTCTACGTGTGGCATAAAGAGCGAGTAAACCTGCCCGCCACCAATCACCCAGACCGGATCTGGTAGTCTCAAAACGTCATCGATGCCAGCGGGGTAGAACCCATTGGGGGTATAGCCACGAGAGCGCGTCAAAACGAGGTTATGGCGCTCTGGCAGCGGGCGCTTGAGACTTTCCATCGTCTTACGTCCCATCACGACAGTGGCGTTTTTGGTGAGTTGTTTGAACAGTTTCAGATCGGTCGGGCAACGCCAGGGAAGTTCGTTGCCAATGCCGATTTCATAGTTGCGGCCGACAGCTGCAATCATCTTCATTGGCTTACCTCATAGATGGTTGGTCGCTGGTGAGAATCTGCCAGCGCAGAACGCAGACGCGGATCATGAACCAGTGCGGCGATAAGTAAGTCGCCTTTGTGCTCTGCCAGCGTGCGCTTGATATGGGTTTCAAAACTGACACCGCGCGGAACCAGGTGGAGCCAGTCATAATCAATGCCGAAGTCCTTCAGCCAGCGTTTGGTTGGGCCTTCAAGCGCTTCCTGACGACTACTGATAAGCACCACTTCAGCACCGGAGCGAGCAAAACCACGCAACATGCGGCTGGTGGGAAAGATGAGTTCATCACCGGCAATGAGAGCGCCTGCATCCGCATCAGACACTGCTTTGCGATGGCTGGCTCTCGCCAGCACACCTTCAATTTCACACAACACATACATCCCTCTGGCCATATCACACCGCCACTGGAACCTTGATCCACGGAAGAGGGCTGTAGCCGCACACCTGCACACCTTCCCATTTGAAGTCGTCCAGTTCGGCCCATTCATGCGGGAAGATGACAACAGGGTCGGACTCTTTGGGCGGCTCGCGCTTCATCAGTTCCTCAACGCCTTCCATGTGGTTGTCGTAGAGATGAACGTCAAAGCCAAAATGCACGAATGCGCCAGCCATGTGGCCGGTGATCTTCGCTAGGAAGTGGGAGAGAATGCCGTAACCGGCGATGTTGAACGGCATACCAACAAAGGTATCGACGCTGCGCTGCACCAGGCATGAGTTCAGGATTCGTTTCGGGATGCCCAGCTCGTCCAGCAGGTTCTCTGTAACGCCGCCATCTCTTTCCAGAAGACACAGCATCTGGGTGTAAATGGACTCGTGGCCGTGGCGGTTGTGCTGGATGCCAATGTCGGTGGCCATCGTCAGTCGGGTCTCAAAGTCCAGCTCACGACTCCACAGTGAGAACACGAAATGGCATGGCGGCAGCTTCATATCTTCCAGCTCGCCAACATTCCAGGCATTCAGCAGGATGCGACGATCTGTCGGGTTGGTGCGAAGCGTGTGAACGATACGCTGTAGCTGGTCGATTTCACGGGACAACACAACGCGATCTTCGCTTACGCCCAGATACCCCTCGACCTTGTACCCGCGCTCACGGAACGTGTCGATTTTGCTCAAATACTCGCTATGGCTCACGATGCGGGTGTCTTCCCACCGACGCCATTGCTTGCCATAGACCGGGCCTAAATCGCCATTTTCATCAGCCCAGGCATCCCAGATTTTGACGCCATTGTCTTTCAGGAACTGGATGTTGCCCGTTCCTTTGAGATACCACTCCAGCTCAACCAGTAACGGCTTCAGATTGACGGCTTTTCCGGAGATAAGTGGAACAGAGCCGCCCGTCAGCATGTAGAAGGAAGGGACATAAGAAACACTTTTTGTGCCGGTTCCGGTGCGATCGCCCGCGTGAACGCCAGTGTTGAGCACTGTTTCAACCACTTTGGCATACGAACCACTGGCAAACTGACCGTTCGTAAAGTCTCGATTCAGTAGGATAGACAAAATCAACCTCACACAAGATAGGTAAGTACATACATATTATTTTATACAAGTTTATCTATCAGAAGTGTGTAAGGCTAGGAGGAGAGTAAAAAAAATGGTGGCTCTTAGGCCACCATTGCAATGAGCAATTAAGAACTTGGACAATAAAAACACGCCCAGGCAATATATAATGATAAGTGGATACTTACAATTATTTTTTTACCATCTCGTAAAGAGATGAGGATTTCGCCTTCTCAACAAAGCGAGTCAGATCCACATCGCTGTAGGTTGGGGATTTGAGGATCTTGCCATCAGAAATTCTGAATCCAATCATCATGTCAGTCCCTTCAGCATGGCGGAAGCCCAGGTCTTCCTTGTCGTATTTGCAATTCTCTACCGCCACACGACGCTCTTCGGCGTCAGCCGGCCACAGCTTGGTCATGTTGGAACGGTGGATTTCTGCCACCAGCTCAACAATATCGATACCGAGAAAATCAGCCAGGCGGTAGGTCATCATGCAGGCAACGTAGATTTTGTTCATCACGCGGCGCAGCTCCTGCACCAATTCGGAATCGCTTATCGGCTTCGCTTCGAGTTTGTCAGCCAGCGCATTCAGCATTAATGCAGCTTCTTTTGCTTCTTCAAACGGGATGGCCATATCGTCAAAGACCGTGTTGCCCGGAACCATGATGGTGTGGATGAAGCGATCAACACTCTGCTCTTGGGTGTAGTAACTCATGCCCGTAGAGATGCCGCCTTTGATGGCCACCATTGTGCCGACGCCCACGTAAAGGAAGTCCGCCATCGCGTCCAGCAGCGCCGTCATATCCCCATTTTTGGCTGCCGGGATGCCCTCGGTAACAGCTTCTTCGTGGATCAGCTTGGCACGCAGACGCAGTAATGCCGGATCTGGAATGGCACGGCGTGGGTGCTGAAACAGTGTGTGGAACTGGTCAACCATCAAGTAGATGCTTTCCGTTGCCTTGCCAAAACCAGGATTCAACTCGTAAGGCTCTGGCTTAAATCCCACGAGTTTGTCTGCGGCAAGTTTCAGATGATCGGTCAGTTTCGTAAATTTCATGTCTTCTTTCTTTCCTTTGGACTTCATTTGATGCGTCAATTGTGACCCAGCAGCGCCAGGTCACAAAGTGGTTAAAATCGGCTTAAAGGTCTGCGAACTGGCTCAGGCCGGTGCGATCGACGGCGGAGTCAATCTGGCCGACGAGGTAGTTGCTTTGTTCAGCTTCCTGCGGAGCGATCTGCAGTGTGTCTGACAGCAGCCATTTGTTCATCCATACCAGTGGATCGTCTTTGATTTCCGGGAACAGCGGTCGCAGCCCAAGACGACGCATTGCCAGGTTGGTGCGGTATTTCACATAGCTTTTGAGGATGTCGGCATTCAAGCCAATCATTGAGCCGTCTTTAAACAGATAGTCAGCCCAGCGCATTTCCTGCCCGGCCACGTCCATCATGGTCTGATAGATGAAGCTCTCTTCTTCTGCGGCAATCATCTTCCACATCAGACCTTCACGACCGGTACGCATAAAGCGGATCATGCGTTCAGTACCTTCGCAATGCAGAGCCTCGTCGCGCGCGATGAAGCGCATGATCTTTGTGTTGCCCTCCAGCAGCTTCCGCTCACCAAAGGCGAACGTACACGCAAAGCTCACGTAGAAGCGAATCGCCTCCAGTGCATTCACCGACACCAGTGTTCGGAACAGCTGGCGCTGGAGAGGGTAGGGCTTGCCATCAAACTCGCTGACATACAGCCGTTCAAATTCGTCTTCGCCAAGATGCTGGCGAGCGCAGGTCATTTCGTACAGTCTGTCATATTCGCTTGAGATGCTTACAGCCCGGCTGATGATCTCTTCGTCCGTGACGATGCCGTCGAAAACGATGCTCGGGTCATCCACCATACCGCGGATAATGTGGGTATAGCTGCGGCTGTGAATCGTCTCAGAGAACGACCAGGTCTCAACCCATGTCTCCAGCTCAGGAATGGAGATCAGCGGCAGTAGTGTTGCGTTTGGACTGCGACCCTGAACGGAATCCAACAGCGTCTGGTAACGCAGGTTGCTCAGAAAAATATGGCGTTCGTGCTCTTGCAGCTTGGTATTGAAGTCGATGCGGTCAGTGGTAATGTCGACTTCTTCAGGGCGCCAGAAGAACGAGAGTTGTTTCTCAATCAGCTTTTCGAAGTCACGGTACTTTTGCTGATCGTAGCGTGCTACGTTGACAGACTGGCCGAGGAACATAGGTTCCTTCGTTGCGTCGTTAGCGCCCAAACGGAAAGTAGAATAAGTCATGTATTTCCCTCT